>JAGCMG010000034.1 GCA_017646555.1 Clostridia bacterium
CAAGGCCCTATCTCCTTAATCGTATCTATATGCGTTTTCGTGCCGTACCCTTTATGCTTTTGAAAACCGTACTCAGGGTAAGTTTTTGAATATTATTCCATAAGAGAATCTCTATAAACTTTGGCTACTATCGACGCGCAACCTATCGTATAACTTTTTGCGTCGCCCTTAACTAAATACTCGTAGTTAAATTCTTCGCCCGTTATTTCGTCTAAATGCGTGTTGTTTCCGTCAACAAGGACAGTTTTCGCAATACCGTTAAGCCCCAAAACTGCCCGTGCCATACATTGACGTACGGCTTGTAAGATGTTTATTTTATCAATTTCATCAGGCTCAATCTTATAGATGCTACAAGAAATTGCCTTTTTTAATATTTCGTCATATAACTTTTCACGCTTTTTTTCGGTGAGTTTTTTGCTATCGTCTATGCCCTCAATTATCTCATTTTCATCAAGTGGCATTACGATTGCGCAACAAACGACAGGTCCTGCCAAAGGTCCACGACCTACTTCGTCAACACCTGCAACGAAAGTTTCGCCATTAGTTATATATTTTTTTTCGTATTCTAATTTATCGATTGTTTCCATTTTTTTAAGCGTTTTATTCGAACGCGATTTTTCCTATCTTTTGCGAACGCAAGTCGTCGATAACGGCCTTTGCACATCTTTCGTAATCGTATTCGCCCTTCTTAACTAAAAAGCCACGGTTTTTACAAATTTCTTCGTAGATTTCAAGTGGCGTTTCACTACTGCCTGAAAGTTTATATCTTTCTTTAAGTTTTTCTGGGTATTTTTCGTTCATTTCTTCTAAAAAGCAAAGACAAAGTTCGGTTAAATCCATAATTTCATCATTGATTGAACCTATATACGCTAAATGTCTTGCCATCTCTTGATTTTCAAACGACGGTGGCGTTGTGCCTGGGGTGTCTAAAAGTTCAATCTTATCAAGTTTAATCCATTGATTAGAACGCGTTACACCTGCTTTATCGCCAACCTGCGCCTTTTTAGCGCCCGATAATGCGTTTATTATGGTTGACTTACCCGTGTTCGGAATACCTGCCACCATTACCCTTACAGGCTTAAAATATCCACGGTTAGCGTTTCTTTCTACCTTATCTTTTAGAACTTCAAAAATCCTTGAATAAAGCGACGCTACGTCACCTTTATTTTTTGCGTTTAACGCTATTACGTTTTTGCCTAATTTGACGAATTTTTCAATATAAGCGTTTAAGTCCTTTCTTTCGATAAGGTCGGCTTTGTTCAATACGAAAAGAACGCTTTTATTAGCGAACATTTCATTTAATTTTTCGTTCATACAAGCAAAAGGGCAACGCGCGTCTAACACCATAATAACCCCGTCTACTTGCGAAAGGGCTTCTTTCATAAGGCGCATAGCCTTCGCCATATGCCCAGGATACCATTGAATATTATCCATATTTACTCCTTGTTAAGTAGGTCAGGACGAAGTTTTTTGGTTAATTTTAACGACTGTTCCCTGCGCCATTCATCAACTTTTTTATGGTCGCCCGAAACTAAAACCTCAGGCACTTCAAGCCCCATAAAAACTTGTGGACGGGTGTATTGTGGGTATTCTAACAAGTCGTCGGAAAAACTTTCAGCCTTTAACGATTCAGCGTTTAGAACGCCGTCAACGTAACGACAAACGGCGTCCGCAAGCACCATAGCGGGAAGTTCCCCACCCGTTAAAACGTAATCGCCGATTGAAATTTCTTGGTCAATAAATAAATCAATGACGCGTTGGTCAACGCCCTCATAGTGTCCGCAAAGCAAAATTAAATCTTTGCCGTTTTCGGCTAATTCCCTAACGGTTTTTTGGTTTAAGGTTTTGCCCTTTGGCGAAAGATAAATTCTAATAGCGTTATGTTCGGGGTCGATTGCCTTAATAGCGTCTGCTATCGGTTGTGGAGTCATAAGCATACCTGCGCCACCACCAAACGGCGCATCGTCAGTTTTTTTATGTTTATCAAGCGAATAATCGCGTATATTTATGGTGTCTATTTGAATTTTACCACTATTTTTCGCTCTACCGATAATACTTGTGTTAAGTGGAGCGAACATTTCGGGGAAAATGGTTAAAATGCTAATCTTCATAGCAACAAACCTCCGAAAATCTTTTAGCGTCTAATAGAACCTGTTTATTTTCTAAATCCATTTTAATAAGTAAATCTTTTAAAAACGGAAAACGCAAAATTTTGCCGTTATCTTTTCTAACCGTAAAAATATCGGTACGGCTTTGCGTGATATCAATGATTTCACCGATATTCGTGCCGTCTGATAAAACAACGCGCGCACCTAAAACGTCAACGATAAAAAATTCGTTTTCATTTAGTTCAACGGCGTTATCGCGAGTAACAAAAAGTTCTTTACCCCTTAATAGTTCGGCAGAGTTTCTATCGGCAACGCCTTTAAGGGTTAAAAATACTTCCGCCCCGTTTACGCGCACGAAAAGAACACGATACAAAGTATCGCCAACGTACACTTCATCAAGGTCGTAAAATCTATTTTCATCATCTACGTATGCCTTTATTTTAACTTCACCACGAATTCCTTGTGGTTTAGTAATTTCACCGATTTTGATAAGATTTTCCATATAATCAAAAAGTAGCCGAAGAAGAATTCGGCTTAAAATTTGCAAAAAAGGGGAACGAAAATTCCCCTTTTTAGGTACGAATTTGGGCGCTAAAATATTACTTTACAGCGCTTCTTTCTTTAATTTCGATATTGTACTTTTTATGCTCTAAGGAAGCAACGGATTTCACCAAAGTACGAAGAGCCTTAGCAATTTTACCTTGTCTACCGATAACTTTCCCCATATCGTCGTCGTTTAAGATAACCGTAACGTCAACGTTTTGACCGTCTTCATTAACAACGTATTCAATTTCGTCTTTTTTATCGGCGAAAGTTTCAACGACGTATTTAATTAAATCCAACATAGAGTTCTCCAAAATTACTTGCTCTTTTTGCCTTCGATAATGCCTTTTTGAACGAGTAAAGTTCTAACGGTATCGGTAGGTTGAACACCACACGCAATCCACTTTTTAGCCTTTTCTTCGTCAATAACGACTTCTGCTGGGTTGGTGAGTGGGTTGTAGTGACCTACTTTTTCGATATAGCCACCGTCACGTGCTTTTCTGCTGTCGGTAACTACGATACGATAAAAAGGTGCTTTTTTGTCGCCGAGTCTGGTTAATCTCATTTTTACTGCCATAATTTTTCTCCTTAAATTATATAAATTTTTTTATTTTTTTGCTGTTAGTTAAAATCCGAAACGCTTGTTTTTCATTTGTTTCATCATTTGTTTTGTTTGGTCGTATTGCTTTAAAAGCCTATTGACGTCCTGCACCGTTTGACCAGAACCTTGTGCAATACGTTGTTTTCTTGACGAATTGATTATAGACGGGTCGCGCCTTTCCTTTGGTGTCATAGAAAAGATAAGCGCCTTAATTTTTTCGATACGGCTTTCGTCTATATCGTCGGGATTAATTTTGAACTTATTGCCCATACCTGGTAGCATTGATAAAATGCTTGTAAGCCCACCCATTTTCTTCATAGCCTCAAACTGCATTAAAAAATCTTCAAGTGTGAACGCGTTTTGGCGAAGTTTTTTCTCCATCAATTTAGCGTCTTCTTCTGTAATGGCTTGTTCGGCTTTTTCGATTAAAGTAAGCACGTCACCCATACCCAAAATTCTTGATGCCATACGGTCTGGGTAGAACGGCTCTAAATCAGTTAATTTTTCACCGATAGATGAATATTTAATAGGTTTACCTGTAACGGCACGCATTGAAAGCGCTGCACCACCACGAGTATCACCGTCAAGTTTAGTTAAAACAAGCCCCGTAACTTCAAGTCGTTTATTGAAAGTATCTGCAACTTCAACTGCAACTTGCCCAGTCATAGAATCGACCACAAGCAAGATTTCCGCAGGGTTTACGGCTGATTTAATATCTTCAAGTTCGCGCATTAAATCTTCGTCGATTTGAAGTCTACCAGCAGTATCGATAATAACGGGGTCATAGCCAAAAGATTTAGCCTTTTCGACAGCCTCTTTAGCGATTTTAACAGGGTTGCCTTGACCTTTTTCAAAAACCTCAACCCCGGCAGTTTGCCCAACAACTTTAAGCTGATTGATTGCAGCAGGACGATATACGTCACACGCAACTAAAAGTGGTTTTTTGCCTTGTTTTTTTAAGTTCAACGCCAATTTGCCACAAAGCGTAGTTTTACCAGCGCCTTGTAAACCACTCATCATAATAACAGTAGGCGCGCTTGGCGAAACGTTAAGTTTAGCGTTTGTGCCACCCATTAAAGCGATAAGTTCTTCATTAACGATTTTAATAACTTGTTGAGTTGGCGAAAGAGATTTTAAGATAGTTTCACCAACGGCTTTTTCGGAAACCTTACGGCAAAAATCTTTAGCGACGAAAATATTAACGTCAGCCTCTAAAAGAGCGATACGAATTTCACGCATAGCCGTTTTAATTTCAAGTTCAGTAAGTCTACCGTGCTTGGTGAGTTTACTAAAAACGTGATTAAGTTTTTCCGACAACGACGAAAATACGCCCATTTTAACCCCTTAAAATACTATCAATTTTTTCAGAAACGGCTGGACAATCATTTTTAATATCGTCCGCTAAAGAATAAAACTTACTGCGAAGTTCACAAATCTTTAATTTTTCTTCATACTCCGATAAAATTACGCGCGCTTTTTTAATAGCGTCGTACACGCTTTGCCGTGAGCCACCGAATTCTTCAGCAAGTTCCGATAAAGAAAGGTCGTATAAATAATACCCTTCCACCAATTTTTTTTGCCTATCGGTAAGCAATGCGCCGTAAGTAACGTAGTATTCTGTAAATTCAAAATCTTTCATAAAAAACTAATTACTGTAAAGCGTTTTTACTTTACACCACTATTATAAAGGCAAAAAAAGATTTTGTCAAGGATTTACGCAATATTATTATAATTTTAAAACTATAAAATCATTTTACAATTATTTAGGGGAATTTTTTGTAAATATGTAAAAAACAGTTGAAAAATGACGATAATATTGCTAAAATAAAAGTACATAGGGAGAATTTTATGGCGAAAGATACCAATAAAGAATTAGAAATAAATAATAAAATCAAGCCGTTTTTCACGATAAGTGATGAACTTAACGAGGGCAAAACCTTAAAAGCGTACGTTCACGACGAAAACGAATATGGCGAGATAGATATACATAGCCACGATTTTTACGAGATAAACGTAGTATTATCTGGTGAAGGCTTACACACTTTGGGCGAATACACTTACCCAGTTTCCGGTGGGGAGATTTACGTTATACCACCGCTTGTAAACCACGGTTATTCCTTTTTAGACGGTGGGAAAGTATTCCACCTACTTTTATCGGACGAGTTTTTAGACGGGTATGAAGACGTTTTATCGCGCGCAAAAGGTTTTAATATTTTATTTGATATTGAGCCGAGTTTACGTGGTAAACGTGGCGTATACGTAAGCGCAAAACTCAGTGAAGATAAAACGGATGAACTTGAATATTTAATATCAAAATTAATAACGATAAACGGAGTTAACGGCGATTTAGCAAGCGAATTACATGCGCTATCGCTTATCACACTACTTTCAACCGAGGCGACGAAAAGTGGTGTTAAAGAGACAGTTTTATCGGTTTCGGCAGCAGTTTCGGCACTTGACTACGTTGCTGATAATTACGGGTCAAAAATTACGCTTGACGACTTAACGAAAGTAGCAAAACTTTCACGCACGGCGCTTATTGACGAATTTAAAAAGTTAACAGATTTAACACCTAACGAATACGTTCTTAAATACCGTTTAACGACGGCAAAAAACTACCTTGCTACAACGAATAAAAAGATTGTTGAAGTTGCCCTTTCTTGCGGATTTTTCGACAGCGCTCACTTTTGCAAAGAGTTTAAGAGAGCATTTAAAATTACACCGAAAGAGTTTAGAGAACGCTATCGTTAAAACTAAATTTATAAATATAAAAAACTAACCAACTTTTACCAAGGTTGGTTAGTTTTTATTTTGCGCTTATTACGAATTTGTTTGCACTTAAAGAATTATCTTTATTAGCGTAATATTCGTCTAAAATATTTTCAAAATACTTTTCTTCAGCAAGTTTTCTTGCCTTTATAGCGTCGTTAATATTTGCGTATGAGCCTATATTAATCGTTTTACCTTTTACTTTAATACGGGCGCGCCATTTGCTTGATTTTTTATCAAAATACACACCACGTACCCCACTAAAATTATCACTTTCGGTAATTTGGGTTTGAATTTTTGATATTTGAGTACCGTTAAAAAACCCTGCCTTTTGACGCATTTTTTCCGTGGCATATTTTTTAGCGCAGTCTGAACACATACTTAAATTAGGATTAGTTAAAACGTCGGTAGATTTATAAGTAATATTGCCACAATCGCATACACATTCCCAAAGCGGAACGCTCCTTTTACCACGTGGGGCGCGCTTATTGGAACGCTTTATTACCGTTAATTTACCAAAACGCTTTCCTATAATATCTAAATCGGAATACGTAACTTTTGCCATAACGATTTAAAATAAATCCGTATAGCAACGCTTGCGCGCCACTATACGGAAATATTATTCTTTTAATTCAGTTTATCGAAATGATTAGAAAGGAATGTAAGCTGAACCATTTACATAGATTTCATAAACAGACTTTGGATAGTTGTTTAAATCTACTGCAAATTCGTATTCATCTGCACAAGCAGTAGCATCGTTATCGTTAGCATCGATGATACCACCAGAGCTGTATACGTAGTATGCTACAGGACCTTCTAAGGTAGAACCGCTAACAGCGAGTCTAGCGTTGCCAGAAACTGCTACGCATGCTGCAGGAGCAGAACCATCTAAAGCAGTACCAGTAGTAATGATACAATTTTCAACACTAGCAGATGCACCACCAACGCATACAGAAACGCCTTGGGTGTTAATTTCTACTTTGCTGAATACTGCAAGACCCTTACCGTATACTGAGAAACCATAGTAAGAGGTGTAAGAACCACCAACAACGGTTACGTTAATGATAGCGTCAGGATTTGAATCCACAACTTCACCTGAGTGAATAATGTAGCTGTCATCAGAAGAATCTACATAAGTAACGTCGTTAAGAACGATATCAACGAGGTCATTACCATCTCTGAGCTTAATGAATGCGCCGTTGTCAGCATTAGAAACGTAGCTACCACCGTTAAGGGTTACATCTACATTGGTGCTGCCTGCAGCAACATTGATAAGACCATACTTACCAACAACGATATCTTGTGTATTAGCATTGTTGTTAATTACTAATGAAGTATCAGACATCATGTTGAATGGACGAGTAACGTTAAGTGAATCAGTTAACATAGTGCTATTAGCTAAGTTAATAGTGATATCACCTACTACATTGATAGTTTGAGTAACGTCGAAAGTACCTTTTACGTTAACAACTACAGGAGAAGTCTTGGTAGTATCAGATAATACTTCAGCAAGTTGTTCTTCGTTGTATACGTTTCTTACTACAAAGCTATCAAATTCAGAATCAACGTCATATTGGTCGTCGAAGTCATCACTTTCAGCAGTAACTTGGGTAGCAAGAATAAGGATATCGAAATCGCCACAGAGGCTTAAGCCTTGGTATTCGTTACCAGCTTCTTTATCCATTACTAATGCGATACCGAGGTACTTAGCTTCGCCAGCTGCGAGTACGCCGTAGGTAGTAGTTTCGATAGTGTTAACGAAGTCTTTAACAGTACCAACATGTTGCCAGTTTGCTACAACTTCATCTCTAACAGTGATACCGAAATCGCTATCAGAAGGATTTACGTAAACTTGAATTACGTCTGCGAGCATGCTAAGTTCGTAATCAGATACGAATTTAGCGTACCATTTGAGTGCCAAAGAACCTTCGTTAGAAATACGGAGTGCAGTTACATCCATATAACCAGGTTCCCAATTGTCATAATTAAAGATTGCTGCTTGAGTATCTTTGATTGATTGATAATATTCATCACCAACGCAGTCAAGACTGGTCTTTTCAGCAAGGTCAATCTTTAACGTACCAGCTACGATTTTGTTTCCGGTGCTGGTTACGGAATCCGTGAACCACGCATAAGTAGTACCAACGAACATTGCAAGGCATAATACCATAGCAATAACACTGGCTAAAATTGCGCGCTTCGTGGTTTTTTTGTTTGCCATCTTTTTTTACCTCCTTGGTTATTATTTCGACAAACTATGTAATGAGAAATATCTCGTCACATCAAAAAAAGTTATAAAAACAAAAGGCAACATAATATCAATTATGTTGCCTTATTTATTAAATATCTAAAAAATTTTATATATTTAAACTATAAGTAAAAATCAAACGGTTTTTAATTTTTCTTATTTTAAGTAAAAATATATGGCTAAAAATATTTAAAAAAATATTGATTATTCTATAATTGTGTGATATAATCTTTATACTAAAATAATATAAGCGAAAGAAAGTATACATAATTGATATTATGTATACCTTTTTTTAATTTAAACTATGTTTTTTGCGCGATTTTTAATTCGACGATTGCTTTTTAATATTCGTTCAAAAACTAATTAGTCTAACAAATTTAAGCCCTCAAGCATTTTTCTATGTTCCTTTCCAGCGCTTTGCAAATATATACGCGTGGTATTAACGTTGCTATGCCCTAATAAGTCGGCTAATTTTATTACGTCCTTTTCGTTTTCGTAAAAACATTTTGCAAATAAACGTCTTAAATTGTGCGGAAAAACTTTACTTTCTTTTACTTTTGCGCTTTTTGCTAATCTTTTTAATTTTTTCCACACGCTAACTCTTGATATCGGCAAGCCCCTTTTCGTTACGAATATACTACCTGATAAAACGTTCTTTTCTTTGGCGTATTCAAGAAGTTTTTTACATAATTTTGGTAATATAAAAATTCTTCTAACTTTACCTTTTAAGTTTATAACTGCTTCCGCTTTCTTTACGCTTTCAACCGTTATAAACGATAATTCACTTATTCTTATGCCCGTCGAACAAATGGTTTGCAATATAAAACTTATTTCTTTATTTTCTCGCTTTTTGGCCTCTTCTATTAAAATTTCATAATCACTTCTTAAAAGTTCTTTGTCTTCATGCCTAAAAGTTTCTTTTTGTAATATGAAATATTTTGCTTTTAATTTGTGCTTTTTTATGAAAATAAAAAACGAATTGAGTGATGCTATCATTGAATTTGCACTCTTTATTTTATACTCTTTTTTTAAATGCTCTTTATATTTTAAAACCGAGTCTTTATTTATTTTGCCATCTGCAAAATTTATAAATTTTTTAACGTCACGTTCGTATTTTTCTATAGTCGCTTTGCTTTTTTCTTTTAGTTTTAAATCATCAATAAACTTTTTTATTTGATTTTCATTTTTATTTTTCATTTATCGTTTCCCGTTAATTAACTTTTTTAATACATTTTAGCACATTTTCACGATTAACGGTATTCCGAAACTTTACCATATAAAAAAATGCCGACGAGTTTTCGTCGGCATTTTAATATGTAAATTATTTGCTTATTAAGTTGATTTTTGCTACTTCGTAAGTGTGTCTACCATTCATTGACATTTCGATAAGCACGGTATTCGTTTCTTTGATAAGTTCTTCAGCCGTAATCGTGAAAGTCGTTACACCGTCGTATTCGTACGAGTTATGTATTGCTACCGTTTTACTCTTTGCGCCGTCTACCTTAAGACCTGCGCCGGTATACGCAGTTACGTTTACGTAATGTTGTTTTCTAAGCATTCCGTTATCGCTGATTTTTACCGTTAAGTTAATACTTTCGCCATTAGCGATATACGGCGCTTTATCTAACGTTATTACTGCTTTGAAATTGTCGAAAGTGTAAAATATTGAGTTTTCTTTCAATGCGTTAAGTTCGTTCACGCTGAAATTATAAGTGCCACAATCTCTACTGCCCCATTTTAAATAGCGTGGATACGGTAAGTTATATAAGTCTTTACCTTCTTTTGCCGTTACTTCAAACGGAACGAGCGTATACGCCGTTTTATCTATGAATTTTGGTATTGCGTTTAATATTCTATCGGTTAATTCGTCCGTCGTTTTTGGAATAGCGTTTTCTTTAGTAATCGTCGTCGATATACATACCGTATTAATTATGTTGCCGATAGGCTTTATCCATTTTTCAGGAAGATTTTTATTGCCTAACACTATTCCTAAAAGCGCGCCGATAGTTGCTGCCGTGCAATCAGCGTCTTCACCACAATAGGTTGCAAGTTTTATCGTTTTTTCAAAATCACCCTCGCCATAATACCACGCTAAAATCGTTAAACCTACCGTATTTACTACGTCGTCGCCTGTGCTTGGAATTGGGTAGTCACCTTGCTTTTTAAGTTCGTCAATGTACTCTAAAGTTTCAAAAACAACACCAAACGTACCTGGGTATTTTGTCATTAACGCCACTCTTGCGTCTTCAAAAGGCATACCTTTTTTGTAGCAGTCTTTTGCGAATAATATTACGTCTTTTATTCGGCTATCCTTTGCCACGTACGATAAGCCGATATCTACTAACTTATCTGTATCGCTTTCAACGAACGCTGCCGATTCCGTCGCTGCAAAGAAGATTTCAGCATCAATACCCTCACCATAGTGGTCCACGCAAGCATCTAAATATGCAAAGTGCGCTGCCATTTCTGGATTGCCAGGCGCTAAACATGCCCAAATTTCACTTCTTATAAACGCGCCGTTAGATTGACCGTAATAGTTGTTGATTTTGCCCGAAAACGGTGGGTTTATTCCCCTTATCAAATTCGATTTGCCTATGCCGTATTCCGACCAAACAGGTACGATATACGTTAGCCAATAATCAGCCAAAATATCAGGTGTGATTTTGTTGCCGTATTCTTCGACGGCGTTTAACCATAAAAGTTGTAAATCCAAATCGTCGTTTGGTGGCGGGTTATTATCTATACCCTTTTGCGTGTAGTAATCTACTGGGAAAGTACCCCTTTTACATTCGAACGGTGCGCCCAATACGCCACCACTGTTTTTGCCGTTATAGCAACCTAAAATTTTATCTTTTAAGAGTTCGTAACTTAATTTCATTGTTTTTTGCCCCTTTTTCTCTTTATCTATATTTTACAACAATCTTGCTTAAATTTATTGTAAAATCGTACTTTTATGCAGTATTATTGTTCTTTTTTTTGCAGTTTTCTATATTCGCCTGTCGTTACACCGAATTTCTTTTTGAACTGTTTTAAAAAATGTATTTCGTCGTTATACCCAACGGAAAAACCTATCTCTTTTGCGGTTAAAAGCGTTTCTTTTAAGAGTTTTTCGGCCTCGCTTAATCGTAAATTTATTAGATACGCCGACGCAGTTATTCCAAATTTTTCCTTAAAAACTTTCGATAGGTACGATAAACTTACGTGCAAAGATTCTGCCACGCGCTCTAAATTGAACGAATTGAAGCGATAATTTAATTTTATTAGGTTTTTTGCTTTTTCAGCCACCGATTTGATTTTTTCCGACTTACCTGTTAAAGAGAGTTCTTCAGCCACTAAATACAACGCTGATTTTGCTTTGTAATAGCCGATTTTCCCGTCTTCGTTTATCGTTTTTACTAACGACAAGAGTTCTTCTTCCAATAGGTCGTTTGAGTTGTCTCTAACGGGTTTGTCTTTTGAAAAACCTAAGTCCGTTACAAAACTCTCAGCCTGCTCACCAGTAAAATTAAACCATACGTAACGCCATTTGTCGTTTTCGTTCGGATAATACGCCATTTTTACCCCGACCGGCACGTAGAAAAATTGCTTTTTCTTTATTTCATGAATTTTGCCGTCTATTATTATTTGACCACTCCCCGAAAAAACGTAGTGCAAGGAATACACGTCCCTAACTTGCAAAAATCGCCAGTCTTTAACTTTGTTAAAATCGTTGTAGCCTATATTTAATAGTTCTACTTCCGTCCCTTGATTTTCAAAATACGCGTGAAGTTCGCTTTTTATATTCGTTTCTATCATATAATCACCGATTACATCATACTACACCTATTACCTTTCGTCAATATCTAATTTGAAAAAATTTTTGCAAAATCACAAAAAAACACAGTTTTTTAATAAATTATTCCATTGATTTTAAGCGCTTTTGTAAGTATAATTAAATAAAAACACAATAAAGGTGGATTATGGAAAAATTAAATTTAGCGATTATCGGTTTAGGTCAACGTGGTTCGGGTCTTTTAAGCACTATCTTAAAAACTATTCCTGAAATTGAAATCGTTGCTCTTTCCGACAACTATCAAGATAGGGTTGATAACGCTGTTAAAAGCGTTGTTGAAGCGCGTGGCAATACCCCGTTCGGTACGACCGATTATACTGAACTTCTTAAACGCGACGAC
>JAGCMG010000035.1 GCA_017646555.1 Clostridia bacterium
AAATAAAAAATATTTGTAAAATAATTATCTATTGTGTTATACTTATTCTATAAATAATCATTATACTTTAGAGGTAAAATTATGAGTAACGTTAGACCGGCATCTATGCAAAGAATTACTAATTTTGAACTTGCAAACGCATTTATTGACGAACAAGTTAAAGCAATTCGTGAACAAGTTAAAGACCAAAAGGTTTTACTTGCTTTATCTGGTGGGGTTGATTCGTCAGTTGTTGCTGGGCTTTTAATTAAGGCTATCGGTAAACAACTTGTTTCTGTTCACGTGAACCACGGCCTTTTAAGAAAGGGCGAACCTGAACAAGTTGTTGAAGTTTTCCGTAACCAACTTGATGCTAACTTGGTTTACGTTGATGCAACTGATAGATTTTTAGATAAGTTAAAGGGCGTTAGCGACCCTGAAACCAAGCGCAAAATTATCGGTGCTGAATTCATTAGAGTTTTTGAAGAAGAAGCAAGAAAATTAACCGATATTAAATTTTTAGCGCAAGGCACTATCTATCCTGACATTTTAGAAAGTGGTGGCGTTAAGGCTCACCATAACGTTGGTGGTCTTCCTGAAGATATGCAATTCGAACTCGTTGAACCGTTAAAGTTCTTATATAAAGACGAAGTTAGAGTAGTTGGCGACGCGTTAGGTTTACCACACGGTATGGTTTATCGTCAACCGTTCCCAGGCCCTGGTCTTGGCGTTAGATGTTTAGGCGCTATCACCAAAGATAGACTTGAAGCCGTTCGCGAATCCGACGCTATTTTAAGAGAAGAATTTGCTAAAAACGGGCTTGAAGGCAAGGTATGGCAATATTTCACGGCTATTCCTGATATCAAGAGCGTTGGCGTTAGAAACGATTTGCGCGCTGACGAATGGTGCGTTATTATTCGTGCAGTGAACACCAAAGACGCTATGACGGCGACTGTTGAACCTGTTCCGTTTGAACTTTTATCGCATATCACCAATAGAATTACCACCGAAGTTAAAGGCGTTAATAGAGTTTTATTCGACTTAACACCAAAGCCAACCGGCACTATCGAATGGGAATAAAATTTTAATCATTAAAAAGAGAGCGTGTTTCGTTCTCTTTTTTTAAGGGATTTATATGATTACGGCAGGCATTTTATTAGCGTTAACTTGCATAGGTATAGTTACGGCGGTTTTTTATAAACCGTCGCTTTCGCTTTTTAAAATTTCCTTACCTACAACTGCTATCGTTGCCGTTATCGGCGCGTGCTTAATGATGGCGTTTGGTGTCGTTTCACCTTTAACGGTATGGCGAAACTTAACCATTAATACTGCCGTAAACCCTATAAAAATACTCGTTTTGTTTATTTCTATGACGCTTTTATCGGTATTTTTAGACGAACTTAACTTCTTTTCGTTCTTTGCCGATTTTATTCTTAAACGCGCTAAAACTTCGCTTATTAAGTTATTTGTTTCGCTTTATTTAGTCGTTTCAATTTTAACGATTTTTACTTCTAACGATATAATCGTTTTAACTTTTACACCGATTATTTGCTTTTTTTCTAAACGCGCTAAAATCAATCCGTTACCGTTTTTATTTTGCGAATTCGTTGCGGCTAACACTTGGAGTATGGCGTTAATCGTTGGTAATCCCACCAACATTTATTTGGCAACAGGCGCAGGGATTGGCTTTTTTGAGTATTTTAAGATAATGCTTTTACCGACCTTAGCGTGTGGTATCGTTTCTTTTATTATTTTATTTTTAGTGTTTTATAAACAATTAAAAATGCCTATTAATTCGTTAGAAAATCAAGTGGAAGGCGCTAAAATTACCGATAAACCGTTATTTATTTTAGGTATAATATTTTTAGGCTCTTGTATAATTTTACTTGCCGTTTCGTCTTATCTTAACATTGAAACTTACTTAATTTGTCTTTCGTTTGCCGTTACCGAAATAATCGTAGCAACGATTTACAAACTTATTAAAAGGGAAAATCTTAAAACTGTAACTTCTGCCATTAAACGCGCCCCGTATGAACTTATTCCGTTCGTTTTATCAATGTTCGTCGTCGTTTTGGGCGTTGAAAAAAGTGGGCTTTCTGAACTTATATGTGAGTTTTTGAGTAAAGGCAATAGCATTTTTACTTACGGTATTTCTTCATTTTTAGCATCTAATTTAATCAATAATATTCCTATGAGCGTGCTATTTTCTTCGTTAGCAAAGGTGAATTTAGGGGCAGTATACGCATCAATTATCGGGTCGAATATCGGCGCGTTGTTTACGCCTGTCGGCGCGCTTGCAGGGATTATGTGGTGCAATATGCTTAAAATTTATAGCGTTAAAGTGTCCTTTTTAGACTTTACTAAAAAAGGGTGTTTGATTGCCGTTCCCTCGATTTTAATTTCACTTTTAGTTTTATTTTTTATTATTTAAAATAATAAAAGCGGGCAAACGCCCGCTTTTTCTTATTTGCAACCGCAACCACCCATATTAAAGAAGTTACCGCCACCGTTCTTGCATAAGCAACAAATGATTGCTATTGCGATTGGTAAAGCGTAGCAACTGTTTAAGATTGAGCAAATGCCACCGTTCTTGCATACGCAAAGAATTAAAAGGATAATAAGTATCCAAAGACAACAGTTATTATTGTCAAAACCGAAATTCATATATGTACCTCCGTAATTTTATAGCCCGTATTTTTGGGCGTAGTACTATATTTTAAGCAAAAATTAAAATTTTTGTTACTCTTAGTAAAATTTTTATCATTATTTTCTATTTTGCTTTCTTTTTTGCAAACATTTATTTGATTTATTGTGTTAAAAATGTTAGAATATCATATGCAGGTACTTATTTTTTTAAGACTTGACAAAATTTTTGTAAAATTTCATAAGGATTTTAAGTTCAACAGATATTCTTAAAGAAATTTGATTGAGGTGATTATGGAAAATTCTAAAAAATTTTTTACTACTAAAAATATCGTTTATTTAGCAGTTCTTTCAGCACTTTTAGTGGTCTTAAACTTGTTAAGTTCGGTATTTAAGATTATAACTTCGGTTAATTTAACGCTTGTTCCGATAGTTATAGGCGCGCTTTTATTAGGGCTTAAAGGTGGTGCGATTTTAGGCTTTATTAGTGGGCTTATGACTTTTATTATCGGTGTTACAGGCGCTGATGCGTTTACGCATATTTTATTTATCGACCATCCTGTTTTAACTTTTTTAACTTGTACCGTTAAAACGACTTGCGCTGGGGCGCTTGCTGGGTTTGTTTACTCGCTTTTTGAGAACAAGAAAAAATATTTAGGCACTTTCGTTTCGTCAGCGCTTGCACCTATAATCAATACTGGTTTATTTATTTTAGGCGCGCTTTTAATGAGCGATACTTTAAAAGCAAATTTCGTTGCCGACGGGCAAACGGTTATGTACTTTTTAATTATCGTTTGTGCTGGCGTTAATTTTTTAATCGAACTTGCCGTGAATATGGTTTTAGCACCGGCAGTATTTAAAGTTGTTGACGTTATAAATAACCGTATAAGTAGGGGGTAGTTATGTTACTTGCAATTGACGTTGGTAATACCAACATTAAATACGGTGTTTTTGATAATAAAGAACTTAAAGCAAGTTTTAGGGTATCGTCTAGACTTACGCGTACGGCTGATGAATACGGCTCGGTACTACTTAACTTATTGCAAAGTTCGGCAATTTATAAAGAAGATATTGATGGAATTATAATTTCTTCAGTTATTCCGTCGCTCAACTATACCATTTGCCATATGTGTGAATACTTTTTTAACGTAAAGCCGTTAATGATAGGTAGTGGTATTAAAACTGGTCTTAACGTTAGGGTAGACCACGCTAAAGAAGTTGGTGCTGATAGAATAGTTAATAGCGTTGCTGGCTATGCTAAATACGGAAAAGATAACGAACCACTTATCGTAATAGACTTCGGAACGGCAACGACTTTTAACGTTTTGGTAGGGAACACTCTTATCGGTGGTGTTATTGCTCCGGGTATAAAAACTGCACTTGAAAGTTTGGTTTCGGGCACGGCGCAACTTCCTATGATAGAACTTAAAGCGCCAAAGTCTGCGATTGCTAAAGATACCGAAACGAATATGCAAGCATGTATAATATTCGGTTTTTCGGGTTTGGTTGAAAAAATCGTCGAAAAAATCCGTGTTGAACTTGGCGTACCTTCGGTAAAAGTAATAGCGACTGGTGGTATGGGGGAAGTTTTAAGTAAGGAAGTTTCGGTTATAACTAAATTTGATAGAAAACTTACTTTGGACGGACTTCGTATTATATACGAATTAAATTGTAAAAAATAAAAAAGATAACTTGGCGTAAAGCCATAATTAACAAAAGGTTAGGTGAAAATAATGAAAAAAGTAGGCGTAGCCATTTTGGGTTTAGGCGTTGTAGGTGGTGGTACTTATAAGATACTTACCGACAATAAGGAATACTTTAAATCAACGCAAAATCTTGATATCACGGTTGAAAGCGTGTTAGAACTTAATAAAGAACGTGCATTATCTTTAGGCGTTCCAGAAAGCGCTATTGCATCAAGCATAGCAGAAGTAGTTTCTAACCCTAACGTTGATATCGTTGTTGAAGTTATTGGTGGCGTAAAGGTTGCAAGGGACTTCGTTTTACAAGCAATTTCCAGTGGAAAAAGCGTTGTAACTTCTAATAAAGAACTCGTTGCTAAATACTGTCATGAACTTGAAGCAGCCGCTAAAAAAATGAACGTTGGTCTTTATTTTGAAGCAAGTTGCGTGGGTGGTGTTCCTATTATTAGAACGCTTATCGACGGTATGCAAGCAAATAAAATCACCGTTTTAAAAGGTATCGTAAACGGTACGACTAACTACATTTTAACAAAAATGAGCCAAGACGGCGCCGACTATCAAGACGTATTAAAAGAAGCGCAAAAATTAGGCTATGCAGAGGCTAATCCTACTGCCGACGTAGAAGGTTTTGACTCTACTTATAAACTTTCTATTTTATCAAGCCTTGCTTTTAACAAAAAGGTTACCATTGACAATATTCATAGAGAAGGTATCACGGGTATTACAAAAGAAGATATTGCATACGCTAAAAAATCAGGTTTTGCAATTAAACTTTTAGCAATCGCTAAAAACGGCCCACAAGGTATTGAAGTTAGGGTTAACCCAACCTTAGTTCCACTTTCTAATCCGTTAGCAACCGTTAACGATTCGTTTAACGCAGTATTTTTAACAGGTGACTCTGTTGACGATATTATGCTTTACGGTAGAGGGGCAGGCGCTCTTCCAACCGGTAGTGCTATCGTTTCAGACGTAATTTACGCTGCAAAACACGCAGGCGACTACTATTACGCTCCATTTAAAAATAGCGACACGGCTGAAAAAACCACTAAGTTCGTTACTGATTTTTCAAGCAAATACTTTATTAGAATGCGCCTTAAAAATATCGTTGGCGTGTTATCAAAGTTAACTTCGGTTTTCTCTAAAAACGGCATTAACTTAACCTACGTTAAGCAAAACGCTATGGAAGAAGGCGTTGTAGAACTTATTCTTATCACCGATATTTCAAGCGAATCTTCTATCAATAAATCAATCGAAAAGATTAAAACTTTTGACGAAGTTAACTCGGTTGAAAGTGTGTTAAGAGTTGAAGACTAATTAGCCGTTTGGTCGTTATTCGCGCATAACGGTATGGTGAAACTTAACCAAATTTAATATTAAACGACAAAAAAACTCGGCAAATTGCCGAGTTTTTTATTTTACCGAAAATTATTTAGTTTAAGTTATTTCATTAAACTTTTTACTACCTTTTCGTAGCAAGTACATTTTTTAATTCCGTCAAAGCCCGTATCTTTACAAATCGAACAGGAATATTGTGGTTTTAAGTCGTCTAACGATAAGTTGATTGTGCTTAAATAGTTAACGACTTTTTGTTTAACTTCATCAAGTTCAATTTGAATATTTGCCGTGGTTTCTTTATTGCCCGTAAACTCACTCATAGCAAGTTCAATGTCAAGTTCATTAAGGCGCTTATAGTTTTCGCTAAATCCGTCGATAGCGTTTGCTTTAAGTAAATTTTGTTCGGCTTTTTTAGTTGCGTTGTATCTTAACTTTTCGTATTTTGCGGCAACTTGTTGAACGGTTACCGTTTTAGTTTCGTTAGGCTTATTGGTCGTAACTTCTTCTTTTTCGGCGTCTTCAACGGTGAAGACGTTTTTATTTTTCCAGTTGCCTAAAATAGCGTTAAGATAGGGGATAGGCGTTGATTTGCCGGCAGATTTTTTCGCGCCGAATAAAATCATATCGTCAGAAAAATTCCACTCGCGCCAAATTTTTAGGTTGTTTCTATCCCAAGAGGTAACTTCACGCTTAAAGCCAAGCGCCGATAAAATTTCTAAAATAAATTCGTCGTCTTTTTGGATTTTTAAGAAGTATGTATTTACCGCCTCAAAGGAAATGATACCGTTTTTAAATAGGTAATCGATAAGTTTTTCCATATTTTCAAGCGATTTTTTACCTTGCTTAAAGCAATAATTCGCTATAAATAAAAGAGTTTCCTTTTCGTAGCCCATTTCAAACCATTTTGAAGTGTAATTATCAACCACCGTATCAATAACTTCAAAATAAAGGGAAAGGTTTTTAGCGATTTGTACCGAAGTTTCAAAAAGTTCTTTCTTTTTGTCGGTGTGGCGTTTAATTTCTTCAATGGTAAAGCATTTCATTGAATAAAGTTCACTAATAAACGCGTCAAGTTTATCAAAACTGCCTTTTTTAAGGGTAGATGCTGAAAAAAGTATGCTTTCGTAATTAAAGCCCATTTCGTTAATCCACTTATTTAAGTGCTTTAAGTTTTCAACTTCAGGCTGTTTTGTTGAACCCATTGCTTTTAAGATTTTTTCAATATCAGCCGTGCGTGATAAGTATTTGCCAAATTCAGCCTCAACTTTTTCAACGGTGTTTATTCCACGCGCCCCGAAGTCCTTTGCTACTTTTGCTATGTATCTATAACCGATATCGTCGCCCTTTCTTTCCACGCAGTTTTCAACTATTAAAAGCATAGCGTCTTGCTTGATGCCGTAAACTTCCATAATAGAGAAGTATTCGCTATATTCGTTGACCGAAACGGCACGGGACTTGAGTAAACTTTGTAAAACAGCGCAAAATTCGGTGTATTTTTCAGGCTTATATTTTTTTGCTTTGCCGTAACCCGATAAAATCGGTTGGTAAATTACCGAAAACGGCTCGTCCACGACGGAAACAAGGTCGTAATCTTGCCAAAATTTAAAATAATCTTTAACTTGTTCTTCCGTCATATCTAAAGTTTTTGCAATTTCCGCTAAAGAAATATCAAAACGCGAATTTTTGCAAAGGAAAAGCCCGTAAAGATAAACTTTTACGGCGTCACCAGGGGCAGTTGGAAGATATTCGATTATAAAAGAATTTTCAATTTCCGTCGAAGTTGAAAGCGAAAACTCTTTAGAAAGCGAACAAGTCATTATATTACCTACAAAATTTATTAAAATGCCTTGATTTTTAGTGCACCTTAATGTATAATTACATTAAAACGGTGTTTTTAGTGGGATTGATAAAGTAAAAACCACTTAAAAACGCTAAAAAATCGGCGATAAGTTCAATTATTATACAAAAAAAACAACGCAAAATCAAGTAAACTAATAAAAGTTTATTGTTTTTTTGCGATTAAAGGAGTTTTCTTTGGCAGGTAAAATTTATACTCCCGTAACTTTGTGGGAAGATTTTTCACCAGAAGGTTTTTTCGTGGAAGTTATAAAAACTTTAATATATTCCGACTATGCGCTTGAAAAAGTGCGTATTTCTCGTCCAAGCGTAAGCGGTGGCGTTAGTGTTTATCTTGAGATTTTGCGTCCAACGCTAGATAGTGATAAAAGACCACTAATTTTCGTTTGTCAAAGCGTAGGCAATAAAATTCCCCGTGAGGAAATGAAGAAAATTTACGATTTAGGGTACTCAGTTTGTGCGATTGACTTTGCCGGTGAGCCTATTGAAGATGCCAGCGCCTTTGAAGAAAGGGAATATACTTTTTATCCACCTTTATTATCGTACGCTGAATATAAAAACGCTAAAGCAAACCTTTTAGCAATAGGTCAAACGGTAAAAACAAGCCCGTATTATGAGTGGATTGTATCTAGTAAATACGCGCTTAAATACTTGCGTAGCGTGGGTTACGACGATATTAGCGTCGTTTCTGAAAAGGATTCTACGATTATCGGTTTTACGCTTGCATCAACCGAAAAATTATCTTGTTTTATTTCGCTTTTCGGTACGGGTTGGCAAGTTCCGATAGGGCATAAATTTTCCGACGATATTAGAACGGATTTTACACCTGAAGAATTTTGTATTTTAGCAGGGCTTGAAGCGCAAAGTTACGCGTCAAGCGTGGCGTGTCCTACGCTAATGCTAGTTGCAACTAACTATGAAAAATGCGACTTTGACCGTGCTTACGAAACTTTTTCAAGAACAAGCGAAAATATTTATTCGGCTATAAATTATTCGATAAGTTCAAGGACTTTATCGAATTCTTCATACAATAACTTCGTTACTTTTTTAAGGGCGTTTGCTAAAAAAGAGTTAATTATTTTACCGTCGGAAACTTTTATAGAATCAAAAATAGTCGACGGTAAAATTTCAGTAACGGTTACTGCTGATGCAAGGGCGCTTGAAAAGACGGTTATTTACGCGTCCGAAGGCGAACTTGACCCTAAAAAGCGTACTTATAGACATATCGCCACTTTTAAAGCAAAGGAAGACGGTAAGTTCACTTTAACTTATCAACCGACGAAAAATAAAAAGTTAGTGTGCTTTTTCGCTAAATCTTATTACGAAAACGGTTTTTCGGTGTCTTCGCAAGTGGTTTGTAAGCGTTATACCGATAAAGAAGTTTCGGGAATGCCAGAGTACAACGTGATTTTTTCGGCAAAAGACGCTTTGCATAGTAGAGTGTTTGAAGAAATCGCGCCGTCCGTTTCGACCTTATTTAATATGAACGAAGAGCCTGTTACCGTTAAAAACTTAGTAGTAGGCGCAAAAAACGTTAAAGGCTTAAAAGTAGTTGGTGGAATTGAAACAAACGCTGTATTATCGCCTGAAAACGGGGCAATACTTTTACTTGACGTTTGTTCTGACGGCGAAAGGGAAATAGTTGTTGAACTTGTTAATAACGACAATAAATCTTACCGTGCAATAACTAAGATTGCAGGTGGTAATCTTTGGTATAACTTAAAGTTCGAAATGCCTAAGTTTAAGACGGACGAACTTTATCAGTTAAAAACTTACGAAGATATACGAAAAATAAAAATTTATTCTGCTGACGGCGAATTTTTAATAAACAACTTGATGTGGATTTAAAATTTTAGCAGTTGATTTATATTTTGGGGGAATTATGGTTTTTTCGATAGGCGATAAAATCACCACGAAAAAGCCCCACGCTTGTGGTGGCAATCAATGGGTGGTTATAAGAACGGGCGCTGATATAAAAATTAAATGCGCTAAATGCGAAAGAATTATTATGTTAACCCCCGACGAAGTAAAAAAAATAGCAAAAAAGGTTGAAAAGGGGCAATAGTGAAAACTGCAAAGAGAATTATTTTAGTAACGCTATCGGTAATTTCCATATTGCTTGCCATAATTATTTTGACCGTGTATTTACTTACGGTTTTTATGTTTCAAGCAGTGGTAATATCGGGGGATTCTATGAATAACACCCTTTTTGATAAGGAAGTTATTTACGTTAACACGATAGTTGAGCCTGAGCTTTACGATATAGCAGTTATTAGTGGCAAAAAAGGACAAGACGAACTTATTATTAAAAGAATAGTAGCAACCGGTGGCGATACAGTTTTGCTTACTAACGACGGTGAACTTTTGATTAAAAGATTAGGTGAAGATGAGTTTTTCCCCGTATACGAAGATTGTGCGTTAGTTCCCGACGGTTATAGATACGAAAGTTCGTGGCTTATAAATTACCCAGACGGTTTTGTTATTCCTGACGGCGAATATTTCTATCTTGGCGATAACAGGGCAAACAGTAACGACAGTATGCACGATTACAGAACTTGTAAAAGAAGCGATATCGTAGGCGTTGCAGGTGACTTTTTGCTATCAATTAAGGAAGAAACGACCAAGTGGTTCAAATTTAAAGATAAAGTTAGGGTATTTTTCGGCGCAGACCCGTATATAGTGTAAAAGTTTTTAATTGCGAAAAATTCTTAAAAAAGATAGGTTATTATGGTTGAATATTACAAAAAAGAAGATTTAATTGACGCTAAAAAAATTAAAACTCGCACGATTATTCCGTTAATCGTGGCGTTTGTTGCGTACGCAGTTTTTTGCGTATTTATCATCGTTTCTTTCGTCAATTTACCATACAACGATAAAAGGGAAACGATTTTAGAAGCCTTACTTTTAGCGTTCACCGTTTTTATATGCGCGTATGCGTACATATACGCGGGCATAAAAGTTAAACGCGCCGTTAAGTATTATAAACTTATCGAAGCGCTTGAAACAGGTTTAAAGGTTGAAAGCGTTGGCGTTTTGAAAGAATTTTCCTCTGCGCTTGAAACTTATAACGGCGTTGACGTTAAAACCATAGGTTTTAAAGTTTATAGTGAAAGATTTACTTCGGAATTTGATAGGTTCGTTTATATTCCGTTTGATAAAGATTTTCCCGAAATAGAAATC
>JAGCMG010000036.1 GCA_017646555.1 Clostridia bacterium
GTTATCGCAACTATCAAAAAAATATTTTACGGCGCTAATTAGATACAACAAAATTTTAGAACAACGCAATAATTTATTAAAAAATCCCGATAAATCAATTGTTTTAGACACCCTGCCCGTTTGGGATTTACAACTTGCTGGCGAGGCGTCTAAAATCTATTATGAGCGCAACGCGTTTATCGAAAAAATAGCGCCTATTGCTAAAAAAGCGTGTGAGAATTTATCTAATGGCAAAGAAACGCTTTTAGTCGAACTTGAAAGCACTATTAAAGGCGATTTAGATGAAATAAAAAACGCTTGTTACGATAACTTAATACGCAATACGGAAAAGGACTTAAAGTTAGGCTATACGACGTTTGGCCCACACAGACAAGATATAAAATTAACCTTAAACGGAACCGACGTAAAAAACTACGGCTCACAAGGTCAACAGCGTACGACGGCGCTTGCTCTTAAACTTGCCGAAGCAGAAATTTTCAAAATCGAAACGGGTGAATACCCCGTACTAATTTTAGACGACGTGTTTTCCGAACTTGATAGGGAAAGGCAAAAACTACTTGTAAAATATATAACGGGTATGCAAGCAATCATAACGGCAACGCACGTAGAAAGGGGCGCACTCACAGGGCTTGAAGTAAATAAGATAACTATTGCTGACGGCAAGATAAAACGCCTGCGTACCAAAAAGAACGCAAACGGTATGATGAAACTTGACCAAAAAGGGGAATAATGATGGCTTTGAAGTTTGAAAGTAATATAAAACCGGGTAGACCCTTTATAAACTACGCGCATCGCGGTGCAAGTGAATACGTGCCTGAAAACACAATGTTAGCGTTTTCGCTCGGTATTACAATGGGCGCAAACGGCATAGAAACTGACGTTCAAAAAAGTAAGGACGGCGTTTTAATTTTATTCCACGACGATACTTTAGATAGGGTAACTGGACAAACTGGAGCAATCAGCGATTACACTTTAAAAGAACTAAAAAGTTTTTCGGTCAATAAAAACGGAATTTTAGATAAAATAGTTACGCTTGAAGAATTTTTAATAGCCTTTGCAAAGAAGAAAATCCACTTTGCAATAGAACTAAAATCTGCTGGGTTTGGGAAAGAAGTGGTTGATATGATAAAGCGTTACAACGCGCAAAATTATAGCGTTATAACTTCGTTTGATTACGACGCGCTTAAAGAAGTTAAAAATTACGACGCTACTATTCGCCTTGGCTATTTAACTTGGCAAATTGATGACGAACTTTTAGCAAAAATGAAAGACGACGGCTTTTACGAAATTTGTCCACGCGACGATTTCGTCACTAAAGAAAACGTTAAATTATGGCACGAATTAGGCTTTAACGTAAGAGCGTGGAACATAAAAAACGAAGATATTATGAAGCGCGTTTACGACAACGGCGCAGACGGTATGACGGTTAATTTCCCCGATAAATTAGTTGATTATATAGCAAGTAAAATAAGTACGTAATAAAAAATGCAAGGGTTCGTACCCTTGCATTTTGTTAATTTTTAGTTATTTTTAACCACGGCTATCTTTAATAGCGAGTTCGGTGCCGTACCAAACTACTTTGCCTTTTCTACCGATAAAGTCTTGCGTATCTTCAAGTTCTTCAATATCTAATTCAAGTTCAGCAATTTCTTCTCTTAACTCATCTTTTTCCGCTTGAGATAAAACGTCTTCGTATTCGTCTACCTTAAATTCAGCTATATCTAATTGAAGTTCTAACCCTTCAAGTTCATATTCTAAAGAGAGTTCAAGTTGTTTTAAGTACAATCTTGCCATTTTGTAAGTATCGAACTTAACCATCCTAAGGCTGTCTGAACCTTTAGTTGCGGTGAGTGATTCCTTTTTAGTTGGGTCACTAATGTCGGCATCAGTCAAGTAAGAAACGTAGTAGCCTTTGCTTTCTAATCTTGCTTTTGCTTCAGCAAAATCGGTTTCAGGAACATCGCACGCAACGAACGAGAATACTGAAATTACTGCAATAAGTGTTGCTACAAAAATTTTTAAAACTTTTTTCATAAATAAGCCTCCTAAAAAATTAATATGGTTAATACCATTAGTAACTCTATTGTACGAAATTTGTCAAACTTTGTCAATACGGTTTTTAAAAACGACTTTATAAGATATGCTAATTTTTTAGTAAAGGTTAAAAACCTTTTTGAATTTAGCGTTGATTTTTTTGTCAATATATGTTAAACTAATCAAAAAGGATTAGTTATGTATTTTAGGCACGATTTAGATTTTAAGTACCCTGATAGAAGTGACGAACATATGATAACCGTCAAGCACTTGCGCGATACTAATTTTGACGAAAATTACGAGTATTTGCCCAAAGGCTTTTGGCATAAGTTTAAACGCGCTTGTTTGTGGCTATTATTAAATCCGTTAGTTTTTACTATTTGTACTTTAAGGCACGGCTTAAAAATTTACGGTAGAAAAGAGTTCAAAAAGATACGTAAAGAACTTAAAGGCGGTGCAATAACCGTTTCAAACCACGTTTTTATGTGGGATTATCTTTGCGTTCTTAAAGCGATTAGACCAAGAATGCAATACCACGTCGCGTGGAAAACTAATTTTGAAGGGCCGAACGGTCCACTTATTCGCTGGGTAGGGGGAATACCTATTCCAACCGATAATATGCGCGCAATGGTAAAGTTCAATAAAGCCGTTGGGGAAGTTTTAGATAGTGGCAAATGGCTACACTTTTTCCCAGAGGGGTCAATGTGGTTTTACTATCCCGATATTCGACCACTTAAAAAAGGCGTGTTTAAGTACGCTGTAAAATTTAACAAACCAGTTTTGCCGATAACGCTTTCGTTTAGAAAAAGAAAGGGTATTTGGAAACTTTTTGGCAAGCGTCCGTTAGTCGATTTACATATCGGAAAACCGATTTATCCAGATACTACTTTATCAGTTCCCGACGCGATAGATAAAATTCATAAAGAAACCTATCACGTTATGCAAGTTATGAACGGTATAAACCCAGGGGATAGAACTTACAACGAAAATCAAGATATTGAAACCTATATTAAAACAATGTAAAAAGGAAATGCTTATGACAAGTAATTTTAAAATCATTTTAACTGAAGAACAAATTCAAAAACGCGTTAAAGAACTTGCGGAAAAAATTACCCTTGATTATTCAAGTGTAGATAATTCAATCCGTCGTCCAGTATTTATTTGTACTCTTAAAGGCGCTGTGTATTTTTTCTCTGACTTAACAAGAAACATAAAACGTCCTATAATGTTAGACTTTGCAAAACTTTCAAGTTATAGAAGTGGCACGACGAGTGGAACGCTTGAAATGCAAGCGGATATCACCACCGATATCGAAGGGCGCGACGTTATTATTGTTGAAGATATTATCGATAGTGGTAAAACGTTAAAGTATTTCGTTGAATACTTAAAAAAGCGCAACCCTAAATCCATTAAACTTTGCTGTTTCCTTGATAAGAAAGAACGCCGTGAAGTTGATATTAAAGCCGATTACGTAGGCTTTGATATTCCGTGTGGGTTCGTAGTAGGGTACGGGCTTGACTATGCTGAAAAATATAGAGAATTGCCATACCTTGCTGAAATTATCGACCCGTCAAAAGCATAATTAAAATCAAAAAAATGAAAAACGACGTGGTGCGTTATACGGCAAAATTAAAAATTTAAAAAAATAAACGGGCGAACGAAAGCGTTCGCCCGTTTTTAGTTTTTATTTTTAACCGATTAAGCAACAGGAACGAAGAAGTAAACGATGAATAATGCGGTTACTATAATAGAAACAACTGAAACTTCCCACTTTGGTTTAGCAATTTCTGCACCTTCGGTTGCATTTTTCTTAGCAACAGCGTATTTGATGCTATCTACAACGTAAGAGATAGAAGACATAACGGTGAAGGTGATAAGACCGATACCGATACCTTTGGTGATTGAGTATGAAAGAACCATAACAACAATGGTAAGGAAAGCAGCAGTTGCGTTAACTGCGTTACTAAAGTCAACTGACTTAATGTTGTTTTTCATCATAAGAACACCAACGTAGATAAGAGCAGAAGCAGTAGCAGCAGATGGAATAACTGCAAATAACGGCATTGCAAGGGTTGCGATTAAGAATAATACAGCAACGGTGAACGCAGTAAGACCAGTTCTACCACCAGCAGAAACGCCTGCACCAGATTCAACGAAAGTTGTTACGGTAGAAGTACCAAGCATAGCGCCCGTGCAAGTTGCGATAGAGTCGCATAACATAATCTTGCCGTAGTTATGTGGTTTGTTGTTTTCGTCAGATAAAATTCTGTTACCACCACAGCAACCAACGATGGTGCCCATAGTATCGAACATGTCAATCATACACATAGTAATGACAATCATTATTACGGTGAAGATTGAGCCTGCTGGGAAACCGGTTTTAAATACGTCTACGAAAGAGCCGAATACGCTGGTTTCACCTGCGAAGAAGTTTGAATAGTTGTTCCAGAATTTCCAAGAAATGCCTTCAGTACCTGCGATAACGCTAAGGTCGGTAATACCGAGAGGAATACCAGCAAGGGTTGCGCCGATAATACCAAAGATGATAGAACCTTTAACTTTAGCCTTATCTAAAATAGCGATAAGTAATAAGCCGATAAGAGCAACGCAAGCAGTCTTTGCAGCAAAGCCGTATTGAACTTCTTCAAGTAAAATAGAACCAGCAGGACTATTAGGGGATACTGCACCATTGTTTACTACTTGGCTACCCCAGTTCGTTAAATCAACGAAACCTACTTGGGTGAAGTTGTTAGTAACAATCATACCTGCGTTTTGCATACCGATATATGCAATAAATAAGCCGATACCAACGGAAATTGCACTTCTAACAGCAACAGGCATACCGTCGAATACTAATTCACGGAAAGATTTGCCCTTAATGGTAATGGTCGTTAAGAGTAAGAAGATAACGCCCGAGATAAGTACCATCATAAATGCTTGGCCAAGGGTAAAGGTAACACCGTAAGTATCACCAGCCCAAACGGCAACAAGACCACCAAGTAATGAGTTAAGACCCATACCAGATGCTTGTGCTAAAGGCATTTTAGCAACAAAAGCCATAAGCATAGTTCCAATAACTGCACCTAAAGCGGTTGCGATAAATACAGATGGCCAGTATGCGCTTAAACCTTTGTCAACTAAGATTTGCGCTGGGTTAACCATTAAAATGTAAGCCATTGCTAAAAAGGTAACGATACCTGCAACGATTTCAGTTTTGACGGTTGTCTGTTTTGCTTCTTTATCAAAGCCAACAGCTTTTAAAAACTTGTTCATTTTAACCTCCTATCGTGCTAAAGCACTAAATTATTTGTGTTAATTATAGCATAATTAAAATACAAAAAGCAAAGATTTTGTAACAATTTGTTTTAATTTGTTATAAAAGGGTACACGCGTGCTTTATGTGTGGAATAACCGTTAGTAAAATGAAAAGACAGGCAAAATTTCGAGTTAATTTTCAAGAAGGTATTGAATTTCAGTTTATAGTTTGGTATACTTTATAATATATAATAAAAAATTTGGAGGATTTTGAACAAATGAAAAACGTAAATCTTATTTACGGCGTGAAAGACAATCCAGGTGTAGTAAAAAC
>JAGCMG010000037.1 GCA_017646555.1 Clostridia bacterium
AGACTCTTCTTATATTCCTAAGTGGGATTATTAAAATATTTAAAAATGCGCCATATCATTATGGCGCATTTTCTTTTTATAGTAAAAAAAGTCCACTATAAAGCACGCAAAAATAATATAAAAAATATTATTGAAAAGACGTACTTTTCCCCACCGTTTAGCCCTTTTTTTAATAGCCTGCCTAAAAGCAAACCGATATAGGTCATAATCGCCGTTGCACAAAATAGAACGACAGCAATCAAATAAAGCTCGCTACCCATAGCGCCAAAAGCAAGCCCACCACAAAACGCGTCTATTGAAGTTACCGCCGATTGCAGTAAAAACGCTTTTATTGGGATTTTTTCTTGTCTTTCTAACTTTTCTTCCTTTTTAATTGCCGAATACAGCGCCGAAACGCTCATTAGTAAAAATATACACGCAACGAAGTAAGAACAAATTTCTTCCGATAAAAATACGGTATAAAACGCGCATAGATACCCGACGACGCAAAAAAACGCGTGCAAAAACGCTATTGTAAAAACAGCGAACAGGTTAAAACCCTTGCTTTTGCTTTGATAAGCAGAAGAATTTGCCATCATCGTAGCAAACGCGTCAAGCGATAAAGCAAAGCCAATAATTAAAATTTCAATAAAACTCATAACTTTCCCTTTTGTAAAGGTTGTTTTAGTATTAAAAATATGCTATTATATAAAAAAAGGTGAATTATGATAAAAATAGGTGGTGGTTGGGATGAGATACTTAAAGACGACTTTTCGTCCGAAAGTTATCTTTCCTTACGCGAATTTTTAAAAACCGAATATTCTGAAAGGGTAATCTACCCTAATATGAACGATATTTTTAACGCACTAAAAATTACGCCTTTTAAGTCTGTAAAAGCCGTTATTTTAGGGCAAGACCCCTATCACGGTGAAGGGCAAGCAATGGGGCTTTCGTTTTCCGTACCAAACGGCATACCTTTACCACCGTCGTTAGTAAATATTTTTAAAGAACTATCTTTAGATTTATCTATTCCCCCAGCAAAATCCGGCGATTTAACTAAATGGGCAAAAGAGGGCGTACTTTTACTTAACACGGCTTTAACCGTTCGCGCTGGGCAAGCAAACTCTCATAGCAAAAAAGGGTGGGAAGTTTTGACTGATTCCATCATTAAAAAACTTTCCGATTATAACGAAAATATCGTGTTTATTTTATGGGGCAACAACGCGCGTAGCAAGAAAAAACTAATAGACGCTACTCGCCATTTTATAATTGAAAGCGCTCACCCAAGCCCACTTTCAGCATATAATGGTTTTTTTAATAGCAAACCTTTTTCAAAAACCAACGCATACTTAAAATCAAAAAATATTAAAGAAATAGACTGGACTTTATAGGTAAATTATGAAATATGTAGTAGTATTAGGCGACGGGATGGCCGACTGGCCGATTGAACAACTTGGCAACAAAACCCCGCTTGAAATCGCTAAAAAACCACATATAGATAGCCTTGCAAAAATTTCGGAAGTAGGGCTTGTTAAAACCGTTCCCGACGGGCTTAAACCTGGTAGTGACGTGGCAAACCTTTCGGTGTTAGGCTACGACCCTAAAGTTTACTATTCGGGGCGTTCCCCGTTAGAGGCTGCAAGTATAGGCATTGACTTAAAAGAAACCGATATCACAGCAAGGGCAAATTTAGTAACCTTATCGGATGAAGAAGTTTTTGAAGATAAAACTATGATTGACTATTCGGCTGGAGAAATTTCAACCGAAGAAGCGAAAGAACTTATAACCTACCTTGCAAGCAAATTAAACACGGACGAATTAAAACTTTATTCGGGCGTAAGTTATAGGCATTGTTTAGTTATTGATAACGGCAAAATTGCAGGCGATTTAACGCCCCCACACGACATTACGGGTAAACCGATAAAAGAACATTTGCCGACTTCAACCGTAGGCGCGCTTTATCTTGAACTTATGAAAAAATCGGTTGAACTTTTAAAAGACCACCCGATAAATATAAATCGTGTAAAATTAGGCAAAAACCCAGCGACTTCGCTTTGGTTCTGGGGCGAAGGCACTAAGCCTAAACTTGACCTATTTTATGAAAAGTTCGGTGTTAAAGGCGCAATGATTAGCGCAGTTGACCTATTAAAAGGTATCGCAAAACTTACGGGTATGAAAAATATCGAAGTTGACGGCGCAACGGGTAATTGGGACACCAACTTTATAGGCAAAGCGCAAGCGTGTGTAAACGCGCTTAAAGACGGCGCAGATTTAGTTTATATACATATGGAAGCGCCTGACGAATGTGGCCACCAAGGCAATTTAGAAAAAAAAATTTATTCGATTGAACAAATTAGCGAAGTGGTCGTTAAATATTTAATAGAAGAATTGCCAAAGTTAAACGACGATTTTTCAATTTTAATTCTACCCGACCACCCAACGCCGATAAAGGTAAAAACACATATTAGCGACGCTGTTCCGTACCTTATTTATAGAAGTAACGTAAAGCAAAACGGCGCTGACGCTTATACTGAAATTGATGCGTTAAATAGCAAAATAACAGTACCCGTAGGGCACGATTTAATGAAAAAGTTTATAAATAACTATTAAGGAGCAGTTATGAATATTTGGAAAGACATTAACCCTGAAAGAATTAAACCCGACGATTTTATTGCTTGCATTGAAATTGAACAAGGCAGTAAAAATAAATACGAACTTGATAAAGAAACTGGGCTTATAATTTTAGACCGTGTTTTATACACAAGTACGCACTACCCTATGAATTACGGATTTATTCCTCACACACTTTCCGGCGATAACGACCCACTTGACGTGTTCGTTTTATGCAGTCAGCCGATTGAAAAAATGAGTTTAGTGCGCTGTTACCCTATCGGCGTAGTTTATATGACGGATAGAGATGAAACTGATGAAAAAATTATAGCAATACCGTTTGGCGACCCACAATATAACGGCTATCGCGACATTATGTCTTTACCTGCCCACATTTTAGACGAACTTAAACACTTTTTAACAGTTTATAAGCAATTAGAAAACAAAGTCGTAAACGTATTAAAAGTAGGTTCAAACGACGACGCAAAAGCAACCATTAAAGATAATATTGCTAACTTTGACAAAGTTTTTGGCGCTAAATAGTTAAAAGCGGTCAATTTTCATTATACCGTTCGCGTTAAAAGTTAACCACAATTAAAAAAGCCACGCTAACCAGCGTGGCTTTTAATTTTAGTTAAATTACTTCTTTTCAACGAAAACTTTCTTTAACTTAGCAAATCTTGGTAAACTATTTTCAAGTGGTGCTTTTGCTTCGCCTTGAATAAGTGGAAGTGCATACTTAATGAATTCGTCAGAAATGTTGGTATTGTTTTCGGTAATCCATTCGAGTGGAACGGTCTTTTCGGTGTTAGCAGCGAGTTCAAGTGGTAAGAGTTCGTATTCGATAGCGTACTTGTCGCCGTCTTTTCTCTTATAGCAAACCATCTTATCGGTTTCGCCGTTAACTGCTGCTTTAACTGCTGCACGACCTGCTTTGAAGGTTTCTTCAACGTCAACTTTAGATGCAAGGTGTGCGCCACATCTTTGCATAAGTGAAAGTTCAATACCACGGGTCTTGTAGCCGGTCTTTTCTTTAATGAGGTTAGCAAGAGTTGCTGCTACGCCACCGAGTTGTGCGTGGCCGAAACTATCTCTTGCGCCTTGTGAAACGAGTTCGCAAATGAAAGTGCCTTCTTTATTCTTGATACCTTCAGAAACGACAGCGATACACTTGTTGCCGTTTTTAGCACAAACTGCTTTAACGTCTTCAACGAATTTATCAACGTCGAAATCAACTTCAGGAAGATAGATAAGGTCTGGGCCTAAACCACCAACGCTTGCAAGTTTAGAAGCAGCGGTTAACCAGCCAGCGTGTCTACCCATACATTCGATAACGCAAACCATTGGGGTATCGTAAACCTTAGCGTCAAGGTTGATTTCCATAACGGTGGTAGCGATATATCTTGCAGCCGAAGCAAAGCCTGGGCAGTGGTCAGTACCGTAAAGGTCGTTATCAATGGTCTTTGGAACGCCGATAACGTTACAATCGTAACCAGAAGTTGCAAGGTATTTAGAAATTTTGTTACAAGTATCCATAGAGTCGTTACCGCCGTTATAGAAGAAATAACGAACGTTGTACTTTTTAAATACTTCTAAAATTCTCTTATAATCGGTGTCGTCAACCGAAGCATCTTTAAGTTTGTATCTAACTGAACCTAAAGCCGAAGACGGAGTGTACTTTAAAAGGTTAAGTTCCTTTTTGTCTTCTTTGCCGATATCGTAAAAGTTTTCATCAAGAACGCCTTTGATACCGTTAGCAGCGCCGTAAACAGCAGTGATTGCTGAAGATTTAAGACCTTCAATAAATACGCCTGCAGCACTTGCATTGATAACCGAGGTAGGACCACCGGATTGCGCGAACATTAACGCGCCCTTCAAGTTTTTCATTTTTGTTTCTCCTAAATATATAAATTTTTTTCTTTTCGATTTTAAGCCGAATCGCTAAAAATAACGGTATGCGTACGGCGTGATTTTTTATTTACTTAAAATTTGAGATATACCGTATAAGTCTTCGTTAAACGATTTAGGATAAGATAAAGCCTCATCTAAAGGAATAGCGATAACTTTATTGCCCCTAATGCCGATTGCAGAAGAAACGCTATCATCTTTAATAATTTCTTCAACTGCTTTAACGCCGAAACGGGTTGCTAAAATTCTATCAGCCATCGTAGGCGAGCCACCACGTTGAACGTGCCCTAAGTGCGTTATTTTAATGTTAACGCCAGCCATTTCGTTAATGAATTTAACTATTTCGTCGCGATTGCCAGCACCTTCTGCTAAAACGATAAGGTTAGAGGTTTTACCACGAAGTTTACTTTTAATAAGTGATTTAGAGATTTGATTTAAGTCGAACGGTTTTTCAGGAATAAGAATATATTCTGCACCACCTGCAATACCAGCGTAAAGCGCGATATCACCGCAATGTCTACCCATAACTTCAACTAAACTAACTCTTTCGTGAGATTGCATAGTATCACGAAGATTACTAATAGCCGATAAAACTGTGTTTACAGCCGTATCAAAGCCCAAAGTATAATCGGTGTACGCCAAGTCGTTATCAATGGTACCAGGAATACCCATACACTTAACGCCAAAATTATCCGAAAGGTCTTTAGCCCCTCTAAAAGAGCCGTCACCACCAACGATAATAACTCCTTCAATCCCGTACGCTTCCAAAGTTTCAAACGCTTTGCGTTGACCTTCTAAAGTAACGAATTCAGGACAACGAGCAGTCTTTAAGAAAGTACCACCACGCTGTATCATATCGGAAACCGAACGAGTTTCAAGTTTATTAAGTTGACCTTTAATAAGTCCGTCCCAACCACGTTCAATGCCGTAGACTTCAAGCCCGTAGGAAAGCGCAGTACGAGTAGCCGCTCTAACCGCGGCGTTCATGCCCGGCGCGTCGCCACCACTTGTTAAAATAGCAATTTTCTTCATTTTTTTCTCCGTAAAATTACGATATATATATTTTAACAAATATATTTACAAATTTCAACCTATTTTTATACTTTTTTTGTTTGAAAGATAATCAAATATAAAAGTTTATTAAAATTACGATAAAAAACTTAAATTTAACTAATAGGAAGTTTTACCGTAAAGGTAGTTACCCCCAAATTTGACGAAACGAAAACTTTTCCGTTATGCAAATTAACTATCTGCTTAACAATTGAAAGCCCTATACCGCTACCCGGCTTATGATGTTTTTTATCGACTTGATAAAACTTATTAAAAATCATATCAAGTTCGCCCTCTGAAATCGTGTCGCCCGTATTTTGCACGGAAACAGTTAAATAATCGCCGTCAGATAATATTTCAATTTTAAGTTCGCTATTTTTATAAGAAAATTTAACGGCGTTATCAATTAAATTTATCCAAACTTGCTTTAATAGGTCTTCGTTTGCAGTTATAAAAAATTCGTCGAACTCAAGATTTAATTCGAGATTTTTTTCCGTCCACTCTTTTTCTAAAAGCAATACGGCAGTACGAACTTGTTCAGATAAGTTAAACTCTGTTTTTTCCGTTAAAATCGCTTGATTTTCAACTTTTGCTAAAAATAAAACGTTAGTCGTTAAAGAAGTTAATCGTTTAGTTTCTTCGTCAATCACGGCTAAATATTCAATCCGTTTTTCTTTTGGCAACTTTTCATCTTTAAGCAAATCAACGAGCCCCCTAATTGAAACTATAGGCGTTTTAAACTCGTGCGAAAAATCGTTAATGAAATCCGAACGCAAAATTTCCGTTTTTTGAAGTTCTTCCGCCAAAGTGTTAAAGTGCGTTTCAAAAGGTTTAAGCGCAGATTTTTCGCCAAAACTCAAGCGTGTGGAAAATTCCCCTTCCGATAATTTAGACATACCGTTTAATATCTTTTTGAAAGGTTTAAGTAAAAGTTTACTAATGATAACGGTAAGAACAAACCCCGTAACGATACTGGCACAAACAAATGCGAACACTATAAAAAATGAAGAGTTTTCAAGTGTTTCTTTACTAAAAAGCCCCGTTCCCATAAGCGTCCATTCAAGCACCAACGCAACTGAGATTGCAACGAGCAAAATTAAAGCAACCGAAAAAATAAAAGTAACGCTTATACGACGCTGACTGTTTTTGTTTTGAATTTTTCGTTTAGTTTTCGTCATTTTTAATTACCGCCTTATACCCTAGTCCACGAATACAAACGATTTCAAAATCTTTGCAGTTTTCAAAACGCTTTCTAAGCCTACCGATATGAACGGTAACGGTTTCCCAACCCGTTTCAGAGTCCAACCCCCAAATTTCATCCATAAGTTGAATACGCGTGAAAATTTTATCTGGGAAAGATAACAATTTATATAAAAGCATAAATTCTTTTTGTGGAAGTTCTTCTCTAACGCCACCAACGGTCGCCGTCAACGCGTCGCAATCTAAAACGACTTGCCCTATTTTGATTTTTCTTTCGCTGACTTCTTTCGCGCGTCTTAAAAGCGCCTTAACGTGTAAAATCAACTCTTCAGTATCAAGTGGTTTAGACATATAATCGTCAATACCGGATAAATACCCCTTTTTTCTATCTTCGGGAAGTTGCTTTGCCGAGACCATTAAAATAGGCGTTTCTTTATTAGTCAAACGAATTTGACGAGTAAATTCATAGCCGTCGATTTTAGGCATCATAATATCAACTATTACGATATCAACGTGAGTATTTTCTAAAATTTCGAGAGCCATCTCTCCATCTTCAGCTGTGAAAACGTTATAGTGTTCACGCTCAAAAACTTCACGCATTAAAAATCTAATATTCTTATCGTCGTCAATAACTAAAATATTAAACATAATAAACTCCTTAAAGAATATTTTAACACAAATAAACTTATTTGTAAACCCGAATAATCAAAACGCTCCGCCAAAAACGGAGCGTTAAATTATTTATTAAACTTTTTCTAAAGTATAAGTTTCAGTAGCGTAGTCGCCTCTACCAAGAATATCATTTTGTTCTTTAACGAGCAAACCGTAATTCATTGCAGTAGAACCTGAAACGACTATTGAAAGTTCTTTTATTAAATACTTATAATTTGGATTAAGCCCTTTAAGATAAATCCTTCTTTGTGGGGCAAAGTGACTCTTATTATGAGTAAACACGATAAGGTGCGCTTTTTGCTTGTCTTTAGAAACGATTATTTCCGAAAAATTTCTATCAGCATCAAACGGGCTTTCAAGTCTATACAAATCACCTTTAAGAACGAGTTCTTCCATTGCGTGATATTTTTCAACCTGTTCAGGAATCAAAGCAATTTCTTCGTCACTTATTTCAGTCGTGTCGTATTCGTAGCCGAACGCGCCTAAATTTGCAATATCAGCCTTTGTTTTTGGCGAAACGGTTCTGCCCGTCGCCCAGTACGGCGACTTTGATACGTGGCACGACATCGTTGATAACGGGTATGCGAAACTACTACCATATTGTATTCTAGTTCTTTCTACCGCGTCAGCCAT
>JAGCMG010000038.1 GCA_017646555.1 Clostridia bacterium
GGTGTCAGTTTCGTAACCAAATGTAAACTCAGCAAGGTAAGTTTTTTCCTTATCAAGCAAATAATTAAAAAGCCTATTATCTTGATTTATTCACATAGGAAGAACGCCTTCTGACATTGGGTCTAAAGTTCCCATATTTCCAACTGATTGCTTGCCAAATTGAGCGCGTATTTTCTTTTTAACGAGCATAACGGCAAGCGCAGACGACATATTTGCAGGTTTAATTATATTTATAAATCCGTTCATTATGCTAAAAATTGTTTAACGGTGGAAGTAATTTTATCTAAAACGTCGTACAAATTACCGTTTATCATACAACCGCTTGCAAGAACGTGCCCGCCTCCACCGAAACGGCTGGCAATCTCATTAACGTTGACGCCTTTTGAGCGAAAACTTATTTTATATCTATTTTGACCAAATTCCATTACTGAAACGGCTACTTCGACGCAGTCGATAGATAGCACGAAATCAATAATACCTTCGGTATCGTCGGAATTTGCCAAACAGTCAGCGATAGTTTTTTCGCTAATAATCGCAAAAGCAAGCCTATCGTCTAAATCGTATTTTATATTTGAACAAACAAGTGAAAAAAGTTTAGCCTTTTGCTTACTTTTTCTCTTATAGTTTTCATAGTAAATTTTATTGATGTCAGCGCCATTATCAACTAAATCAGCAGCGACTAAAAATGGCGATGACGTTAAATTTTGGTGCGAAAATTGACCACTATCAGTTGAAATACCTAAAAGTAAAGCGTTAGCAATTTTGGTATCAATTTTAGCGTTCAATTCTTTTAATACCGCGTAAATATTTTCACAATTTGACGCGCTATCAATAACTAAATTTTCTTTAGCGTATTTAGTGTTTGAAACGTGGTGGTCGATATTAAAAGTAAATTTATGCTTTTTATAAAAATCAAAAAGCGTCCCTATTCTACCTTCGTCAGCGCAGTCTACCGAAACAACAGCGTCGTATTCCTTGTTTGGAAAAACTGAAAATTCTGACATTCCTTCAATGAAGAAGAATTTTTCAGGAATTTCATCTTCGCAAAAGATATCAGCGTTTTTGCCAAGCGAATTAAGCCCTAATTTTAAAGCCAAAGCCGACCCGACAGCATCTCCATCAGGTCTAACGTGACATATGATTGCATAGTTTGAAAACATATTTAATTTTTCACAAAATTGAGTTAAATTTGCCATATTTTTTAATTTACAAACGGCGAAAACAGTTAAGTTTCGCCGTTTTAGTGGGTTATTCGCCGTCTGCCTCACGCTTTTTTATTTCGATAAAAATTTTATCCATTTTATCGCCGTAAGCCATAGTTTCATCAAGAATAAAATGTAATTCAGGTATATATCTCATTCTAACCGAACGTGCAAGTTCGTACCTAATGGTTTTAGTTGATGAAGTTATTTCCTTAAAAGTGCGGTTTTTCTTTTCCGCGTTAGTTGAATAAATACTTAAAAACACGTCGGCGTGCGACATATCCGAAGAAATATCAACGTCGGTAATAGAAATCATTTCGGTAATAAACGGATTTTTAAGTTTTCGCGTAATAATTTCATAGATTGCTTTTTTAAATTCAGATGCAACCTTTTCCGGTCTTGCGGATTTCATAAGCGCTCCTTTAATAAAATTTATTGTTTAATTTCTTCAATAAGGTAACATTCAATAAAGTCGTCAAGTTTAATGTCGTTGAAGTTTTCAATAGAAATACCACACTCAAAACCTTGTTGAACTTCCTTAACGTCGTCCTTAAAGCGTTTTAATTGCATAACGTTACCTTCGCAAATCATAACGTTATCTCTATAGATACGAAGTTTACCGTTTCTAATAATCTTACCGTCGACTACGTAACAACCTGCTACCATACCTACGCCAGTAATTCTAAAGGTATTTCTAACTTCTGCCTTACCCATATAAATTTCTTGATATTTAGGTGCAAGCATACCTTTCATTGCTCTTTCAACGTCTTCGATAGCCTCGTAAATAACTCTATAAAGTTTAACGTCAACGCCACTTCTTTCAGCAATTTGTTTAGCGTTAGTATCAGGACGAACGTTAAAGCCTATTACGATTGCGTTAGAAGAATCAGCAAGCATTATATCGGATTCATTGATAGCGCCAACGCCTGAGTGAATAACGCTTACTCTTACTTCTTCGTTAGTGAGTTTTTCAAGCGATGATTTAACTGCTTCTGCCGAACCTTTAACGTCGGCTTTAACGACGATATTTAATACTTTCATATTACCGTCGGAAATTTTACTGAATAAATCGTCAAGCGTAACCTTTTGCGCTTGTTTCATTCTTTCTTCACGCTCTTTGTTCTTTCTTTCTTCTGCTACAAGTTTAGTAAGTTTTTCTTGTTCAACAGCGTATAAAATATCACCTGCGTTTGGAACTTCATCTAAACCCATAATAGAAACAGGAACTGAAAGACCTGCAGAGTTAATTCTTCTACCTTTGTCGTCGGTCATTGCTCTTACCTTACCAGTAACCATACCAACTACTATAGAA
>JAGCMG010000039.1 GCA_017646555.1 Clostridia bacterium
TGTGGTGGTATTCGTTCAGGTATGGGTTACTGTGGCCAACAAACTATCGACGCAATGCGTAAGAACGGTAAGTTCGTAAAGATTACCAACGCAGCGCTCGTAGAAAGTCACCCACACGATATTAGCATCACTAAAGAAGAGCCAAACTATTCTCCAAGAGTGTAATTTTAAAGGGCACGCAAGTAAGCGTGTCCTTTTTATTTTTATACTTTGGCGCGTTTTGACATTAAACGCTATTGTCAAAACTGACCAAAAACAAATAGGTAAATTATGATAAATATAGAAAAGCAAAAAAATTACGGACTGTTTTTCTCAGCGACGGTAATAATCGCATATTTATTTTCGGCAATATTAAGCGCTCCACTACTAAAACTTGGCGATTACGGAATAGTTGCAAACGCCGTTCAACCAATACTTATCACGGGGCTTTGCATATTGTTCGTTAAAAAAAGTGGGGAAAAACTGTCGGATGTTTTCCCAGTTAAAAAAATAAATTTATTAGCCGTGCTATCGGCGTTGCTTTGCTTTATCGGTTTATTCTTCGGTATCGGTAGAATAAACGTTGATTTGAGCGAATTTTTACAAGATATCGGCGTTAATATCGGCAATATGGATTTTAAGTTAAAAGGCGTTTGGCATTATATCGTGTCCGTTCTTTCTCTTTCCGTTGCCCCTGCTGTTGGTGAAGAACTTTTATTTAGGGGCGTGTTGCTGTTCGCCCTTTACAAATTTTGTGGTAAAGTTGATACGCTAAAAAAACAACTTTTAATATGTGTTATAAGTGGGGGAATGTTTGCGTTATTTCATAAAAATTTAGCGCAAATCATTTATCAATTTTGCTACGGTTTTATTTTGTCGGCACTTGTTATAAGAACGCAAAATATGATTTTAGCAATGATAATGCACGCGCTCAATAATTTTATAATTTTAACACACGCATTTTTCTGGGGTGTAGAACTTTACACTACGAAAACTTTCGTAATCGGTCTTTTATCATTATTTATCGGGTTAATATTATTGCTATTGTTCGTAAACCCACCAAAAGCAGAGAACAGCAAAGAAAAATTAGATTTTAAGGAAATATTAATATATTTATCGTTATCGGTAATCTTTTGTGTCGTTGCGATAATTTTAGTCAACTTTTTATAATAGGTAACAAATGTTAAAGGTAAACTTAATTGCCGTAGGCAAAGTCAAAGAAAAATATTTTTCGGACGGAATAGCAGAGTATTCAAAAAGGCTCAATAGGTTTTGTGAATTTAAAATCATAGAAGTTACGGAAGAGCCGTGCTTAAAGGAAAACTCGTCTGAGTACGAAATCGTCAAAAAGAAAGAAGGTGCAAGAATTTTACCTTTTTTAAAAGGCAAATGCTACGCCATGGCGATTGAAGGCAAGAAAATAAGCAGTAAAGCCTTTTCGGAATACTTTGAAAATGCGTCGCTTTTTGGTGGTGAAATAACTTTTATAATCGGTGGCTCGTACGGGCTTGACGATAGTATAAAGCAAAAATGTTCGCTTTTATCGTTTTCGGACATGACCTTTCCACACACGCTTTTTAGGCTAATGTTAACCGAACAAATTTACCGTGCTTTTAGCATTTTAAATGGTAGTCCGTACCATAAATAACCATAACGGTATCGCGAAACTTGACCATTTTAACAAATTCGGTGATTATAAACATATGATAAAATATGGATTTAATCAGCGAATTATATTATAGATATAACTTATTTAACGGTGAAAAAGGTTTTATAGGAACAACGCATTGTGGCTATAAAATTCCGTATTTTAAGATAGGTAAAGGCGAAAAAAAGATAATAGTAACTTCGTGTATTCACGCAAGGGAATTTGTAACGGCATACCTTTCCTTTTTAATGATGGACGAATATAAAAATAAGACGCTAAAAAGCCAATTATATTTTATTCCGATAGTCAATATTGACGGCGTTAAAATATTAAATGAAATCCCTGATTATAAAGCCAACGCGCGTGGGGTAGACTTAAATACGAATTTTCCAGCAAAATTCGGGACGGGTAAGTTCAACTTAAAAAAGGTGGGCAAGGAAAATTATATCGGCAAATTTCCTGCAAGCGAAGAAGAAACACGTGCGCTAATGGATTTTACGATAAAAACTAAGCCCGACTTAACGCTTTCACTTCACGCTAAGGGCGAAGAAATTTATTACGACTTTTTTGATGAAAAATTAAAAACGGCGCATTATCGTTTTGCTTTAAAAGCACAAAAAGCAACGGGCTATAAAATCGTTGAAAATTTAGCGTCGGCGGGTGGGTATAAAGATTGGTGTATTCATGCGCTAAAAATCCCGTCCTTAACGATAGAAGTTGGAGAAGATACATTATCGCACCCAATTGAAAAAGGTTACGCAAGAAAAATCCATAAAAAAATAAAAAGACTTATTCCGTATTTAGAAGAAGAACTGTATGAAAAATAAATTTATGTTACAAGCGTTACGGCAAGCAAAAAAAGCTGAAGAAAAAGACGAAGTGCCAATCGGCGCAGTAATCGTAAAAGACGGCAAAGTGATAGCAAGGGCTTTTAACGCAAGAGAAAGTACGCAAATAGCAACGGCGCACGCAGAAATTCGCGCAATTGAAAAAGCAAGCAAAAAACTAAAAAGTTGGAGGCTTGACGGGGCTGAAATGTTCGTCACTTTAGAGCCGTGCCCAATGTGTGCAGGTGCAATCGTGTTAGCGCGCATAAAAAAGGTGTATTTTGGCGCATACGAACAAAAAAGTGGTAGCGCTGAGAGTAAATTTCGCGTTTTAGAAGAAAGTGGAATGAACCATAAAACCGAATACGAGGGTGGCGTTATGGAAAAAGAGTGCCAAACTCTTTTAAAAGATTATTTTAAGCGTAAAAGAGAGGAAAATAAGCAATAAACCCTTGACTATTTAAATTAAAAGTTTTACAATATATAAAGACGGCAACACTGCTGTTTTTACTAAAGCGAGGTAGTTATGAATTCACACGGCAACTCAATAGCACTTTTTTCGGGTAATTCCAATCGCGCACTTAGCGAAGCAATAGCAAAAGAACTTGGTATCAACTTATCTCAAGCAGAAGTTAAAACTTTTTCCGATGGTGAAATAAGCGTATCAATTCCTGAAACGGTAAGAGGTAAGGACGTGTTCATTATACAGTCCACTTCAAGTCCAGTAAACAATAATTTAATGGAACTTTTAATAATGGTAGACGCTATTAAGCGTGCATCTGCTGCAAAAATCACGGCAGTAGTTCCATATTTTGGTTATGCAAGGCAAGATAGAAAAGCAAGACCAAGAGACCCTATTACTGCAAAACTCGTGGCAAACCTTATTGAAACGGCAGGTGTGGACAGCCTTATCACTTTAGACTTACACGCAGCGCAAATTCAAGGCTTTTTCGATATTCCTGTAAACCACCTTTACGGTGCTCCAATGCTTTCGAAGTATTACAAGGAATTAGTAAAAGATAATCCTGACGATTTCGTAGTAGTTTCCCCAGACGTAGGCTCAGTATCAAGAGCAAGAAACTTTGCTAACGATTTAGGTTTAAACCTTGCAATCGTAGACAAGCGTCGTCCACGCGCTAACGTTATGGAAGTTATGAATATTATCGGTGAAATAAATGGTAAAATTTGTTTACTCGTTGACGATATGATAGACACGGCGGGCACAATCGTAAACGGTGCAGAAGCGTTAAAGAAAAACGGCGCTAAAGAAGTTTATGCTTGTTGTTCACACGGCGTATTAAGTGGTCCTGCTATGGAAAGAATAAGCAATTCTTGCATCAAAGAACTTGCAGTATTAGACACTATTGATTTACCTGAAAGAGTAACGATGTGTGAAAAGGTAAAAGTTTTATCAGTAGCACCATACTTTGCAAAAGCAATCAACCAAGTATTCCACGATAAATCGTTATCGGAAATTTATTAATAAACGCGTACAAAAGACAAGCCGGCTAACAAGTCGGCTTTCATTTTTAAGGAGTAGTATGAAACTCATAGTAGGGCTTGGTAATCCCGATAAAAAATACGAAAATACCTTTCACAATTTAGGTTTTTTAACAATCGATAAAATAGCCGAAAACTATTCGGTAAAAGTAGAAAAGCAAGCGTGCAAAGCGCTAATTTCTTCCTTTAACGTGGGGACGGAAAAAGTCATTTTAGCAAAACCACAAACCTATATGAACTTAAGTGGCGAAAGCGTTTTAGAACTTATGAACTACTATAAAATTTCGCCCGACGACATAATGGTTATTTATGATGATTACGACTTAAAAAAGGGTGCAGTAAGAATAAGAAAAAGTGGCTCTGCCGGCACGCATAACGGAATGCGTAATATCGTCAACCTAATAAAAACGCAAGAGTTTAAAAGGGTAAGAATAGGCTTTAATCCAGACAATAAAAACA
>JAGCMG010000007.1 GCA_017646555.1 Clostridia bacterium
AGTTCTTTTAAAAAAGGGCGAAATAGAGTTTATCGGCAAAAATTTATACATAAAAAAGTATGTTGATAAAGATTTGTTCATATCGGGGGAAATAATATCGTTCACGGTGAAAAATGATTAAAAAAATGCGTATTTATAATGGGGAGTTTGTTTTTTATATCAAAGGATATAATCGCGAACGGCTAATTGAAACCTTAAAAAGAGAGGGTATCGCGCTAAAAAGCGTTAAATTTTACCCTGATAATAGGCTTAAATTTACGGTGGGCGCGTTTGCGTATGAAAAAGTTTTTGCAATTATAAATAAAATGTGTTATAATATTATATCAGTAAGGAAGAAAGGTTTTTTGCGCCTAATAAATTTTATAACCAAAAACTTTGGATTAATAATCGGCGTTTTAATTTTTACGGTTTCGTCGTTTTATTTATCGGATTTTGTTTTAGGTATGGATTTTAAGGGTGACGCTTTCACTTATTCAGCGCGCATTAGTGAGTATCTAAACGAACTTGGCGTTAAAAAATACGCGCGATTTTCTTCGCTTGACTTACAGCGATTAGAAGATATCGCACTAATGGAAAACGATTATCTATCGATCATATCGCTAAAAAAGCGTGGGCAAAGAATAATCGTGACGGCATACTTAGCAAAAGATAATAGTAAAGAAGATACTGAAAAACTTTCTTCGCTTTTATCGAAAGTAGACGGCGTGGTAAAAAGTGTCAAAGCGTATCGAGGCACGCCACTTGTCAGCGTTGGTCAAACGGTTACTAACGGGCAAGTTTTAATCGACGGGTTCGTAACTGTGAACGATAACACGGTCAGCGTTTTAGTTTACGGCGAAGTGGTGGTGGAAACGACCAAAACTTATTTATACTTTACTGAAAAAGAAACTGACGGGGAATATTTTATTGCTTTAACGATGGCAAATACGCAAATAGTTGGGGAATATTCCTTTTCAAAAATAAAGGAGATTAGTGGTTTTAGTTATATTGTTACCGTAAAATACGATATTACTTTTATCGCAAATTAGTATGAAACAAACAAAAATAGCAAGAATCGATAAACCGATAAGCGCAAGGCAAATTATAAAAGATTTGCTTGTATTTGCAATCAATATCGCGGTAATAATCGGCGTATACGTCGGTGGAATTTACCTAAACAGTTTAGGTTCGTCCGACGTTGGCTTTGGCGAATACTTTGCTGGGAATTTTTCGAACTTTTTACACTTAATTTTATCGCTTATATTATTTGCTACCATTTTAGTGATTTGTCTTTATTACGACGATAAAAATTTCTTCCGTGAAGAAAAGAATATCGAAATGGTATTCCTTATCATAGAAATCAACCTAATCGTTTGCTATTTGGTTGGCAGGTATGTAAATATATATCTTCGTCCAATGGCGCTTGCGTCGCTTTTATCGGTGCAATTTTTCGGCAAGCGTTTTGCCGTATATCTTAACCTTATGAGTACGCTTTTAATCTTCTTGATGGATGCGTTCACTAATAGTGGGATTATCGGGGCAGACCTTTATTCGTCGCTCTTTATCGGTTACTCAACGGGTATACTTTCAATCTACTTTATCGGTGGCGTGTCTGAGCGTTTTACGGCAATTTGGCGTGGTGCGTTACTTGCCCTTCCTAATCTTTTGTGTTTTACATTTCTTCATAACTTCGATATTTTATCAGATATTCAAGGGCTTGTATGTACGCTTATCGCAGGCGAACTTGCAGTAGTTGCTTACCTTTCGCTTTTACCTATTTTCGAATCAATTTTCAAAAAACTTACAGGCTATAAATTGGCTGAACTTAATCTTCACAGTTCACCGTTAATTAAGAAAATGATTGAAGAAGCGCCGGGGACTTTCAATCACTCAATCGTCGTTGCAAACTTAGCCGAATCTTGCGCAACTGCAATCGGTGAAGACGCGCTTTTAGCAAGAACCTGCGCTTATTATCACGATATCGGCAAACTTCGCACGCCTGAGTTTTTCAAGGAAAACCAAGACGAACACAACGCGCACGACGAACTTATGCCTGAACTTTCAGCATCAATTATTAAATCGCACGCAAAAGACGGTTACGAACTTTTAATGAGAAGACGTTACCCTAAGGAAATAGCCAACGTTTGTTTAGAACACCACGGCACAATGCCAATGCTTTACTTTTACGCTAAGGCTAAAAAACTTACCGATGGTGAAGTAAAGATTGAACAATACTGTTATCCAGGTCCAAAACCACAAACTAAAATTTCGGCAATATTAATGATAGCCGACAGTTCCGAAGCCGCAATAAGAAGTTTAGAAACGCGTACGCGTGAGAAGGTATTCCACGCAGTCGATAAAATCATTAGTGATAGAAGAAATTTGGGTCAGTTTGACGAATGCCCTATCACAATGCACGACTTGCACGTAATAAGACACGTTATCGTAAACAGTCTTACGGGTATATACCATCAAAGAATTGAATACCCTAAAGTTGATATTACTGGTATCGCAGGCTATATGACTGAAACTGAAATAGAAAAAACCGAAGAAGACGACGAAAAAGGAGAATAGAAGTGTTTTTCAAAAAATCGCTTAAAATAGAGTGTGACGGAAATATTCGTTATAAAAAAATAGCCGACGCAGTTTATCGCGAACTTGGTCAAACGGACAACCTTTTAGCAGAAATAGTTTTTTCGACGGAAGAAGAAATTTTACTTCTTAATAACGAACACCGTTCGGTAGATAAAATCACTGATGTTTTATCGTTTCCAACGCTTGACGGAATTAGAGGCAAGGTGTTAAACTCTGCTGACTATCCTTATTCGTTCGACGGAAAAAGATTACATATCGGCAGTATAGCGATTTGCGCAAAGCAAGCGTCAAGACAAGCGCTTGAATACGGCAATACCGAAGAACGCGAGGCTACGTATCTTGCCGTTCACGGACTTTTACACTTATTCGGCTATGACCACGAAACGGAAGAAGATAAAAAACAAATGCGCGAAATAGAAAAGAGAATTATGTCAGCGCTCAATATGGGGGACAACTAATGAAATCAGGAACGGTTGCCGTAATAGGTAGGGCAAACGCCGGTAAATCCACTCTTATAAACGTTTTGGTCGGCGAAAAAGTTTCTATCGTTTCGCCAAAACCACAAACCACACGCGATAGGATTTTAGGTATTTTAACTGAAAAGGACTATCAAATCGTGTTTGCCGATACCCCAGGTCTATATAAAGCCGACGGCGCGCTTAACCGTTTTATGCAAAGGACGGCTGACGGCACGGCTAAAGAAGTCGATTTAATACTTTTTGTTATCGACGGGCACGCAGGCTTAAAAAGCGAAGATTTAGCAATCTTAAAAGGCTATGCCGATAGATTTAAAAATATAGTTGCAGTAATGACTAAAACCGATATTATGCCCGATAGCGAAATTCCTATGGAATTAGTTAAATTTTCGGAAATCGGGGTAGACGTAGTGCCGGTTTCTGCAAGAAAAGGTAAAAATTTAAAAGAACTTATCAAGGTTATTTTAGCAAAACTTCCAGAAGGCGAAAAACTCTTTACGCAAGATATAATTTCCGACCGTTCCGAACGCTTTATGATAAGCGAAATTATGCGTGAAAAAATACTTTTAAAATTCGATAAAGAAATTCCACACGGCGTTGCCATTTTAGTAAACGAATTTAAAAAACGCCCGACTGGTAATTTATACGATATTAGCATTGATATCGTGTGCGAAAAACCTGCGCATAAAGCAATTTTAATCGGTAAACAAGGCTCGGCGATTAGAGAAGTTTCTTCTTTTGCAAGAGAAGATATGGAAAAGTTCTTATCGGCAAAAGTTTTCTTAACCACCTACGTAAAGGTTAAAGAAGACTGGCGAAATTCTGAATCGCTTTTAAGGGAATACGGGTATTCGCAAAAAGATTACGAATAAAGGAATTAAAAAGTTTATATTGCCCACGCTAATAGTGGAGGGCTTATGAAAAAAGATAATCCAACCGATTACGGCGAAATTAAAGACGCCGTTTGGAAAATGTTTGAAAAAACCGGCGAAATAGGGTACTATAACCTATACAAAACTTTGTCGGATGAAGAGTAATGGAAAAAAAGTTAAACGCAATAGTCGTTAAAGCCGTAAATTACGGCGAAAACGATAAAATTCTAACCTTATTTTCGCTGGAAGAAGGTTTGATTTCAGCAAGAATAAAGGGTGTAAAAAAGGCGGGAGCAAAACTAAAATTTGCATCCGAGCCTTTTTGTTTTGCAGAATTTATTTTATCTTCTTCTGGCGATAAAAACACCGTGATAGGCGCGTCAATGTACGAAGGCTTTTATTCGATTAGAGAAAGCGTTGAAAGTTTTTACGCAGGCGCTTGCGTGCTTGAATTTTTATCCAAATTTGCGCTAATTAAAGAGCCTAATGCCGAACTATTCGACACGGCTATAAACACTCTTAAAGAACTTGTTTTCACAAATGAAAATAAGTATTTTTCATTACTAATATTCTTTGTTAAATCATTAAAAAACACGGGTTACGCGCTCACTTTATCGGGGTGTCAGCATTGTGGTGAAGAAATAAAAACACGCGCGTTTTTCGACGCAAATACGGGTGCTTTTTTGTGCCCCGACTGCGTGTTAGAAAACGCTATTGAAGTCAGCGTTAAAACCTACGCGTTAATAAAAAAAGCGCTTAACGAAGAGTATGAATTTGCTTTAGACGAAGATTTATTTACCGATTTTTACTTAAAACGCGCTCTTAAATTTATTGCTTTTTATATCGAAGATAAAACGGAAGAAAAGATAAAAGCGCTGTCAGATTTACTAACGCTATGATTTTTTAATTAAAGAACGCACGGAGCGTTCTTTTTTATTTTTTTATGGTTTTGGTTGTGTTTCGCACTACCGTTATGCGTTAAAACCTGCCAAAAATGACTTTTTTTCGTAAAAAAGGCAAAGAAGAAATATAAAATTAAATAAAAAATATTTTAAACATTATTAAAACGCTTGATTAAAATTTTCAAATGATGTAGAATATTCACGATACTTAATTTATTAAGTAATTTACGCTGTATAATAAATTTCAAGGAGAAATTGAGAATGAAATACGTTTACCAATTTAGTGAAGGCAACGGCAAAATGCGTGAACTTTTAGGTGGTAAGGGTGCAAACCTTGCTGAAATGACCAGTTTAGGTCTTCCAGTTCCACACGGTTTTACCATTTCGACTGAAGCCTGCACAAAGTACTACGACGACGGTAAGGATATCAATCCTGAAATCTGCGCAGAAATTTTAGAAAACATCAAAAAACTTGAAGCAATCGCTGGTATGAAATTCGGCGATAAAGAAAATCCGCTTTTAGTATCCGTTCGTTCTGGCGCAAGAGCGTCAATGCCAGGTATGATGGACACCATCTTAAACCTTGGTCTTAACGAAGAAGTAGTTGAAGTTCTTGCTAAAAAATCAGGCAATCCACGTTGGGCTTGGGACTGCTACAGAAGATTTATTCAAATGTATTCCGACGTAGTTATGGAAGTAGGTAAAAAATACTTCGAAGAACTTATCGACAAAATGAAAGAAGAAAAAGGCGTTACGCAAGATACTGAACTTACTGCTGACGACTTAAAAGACCTTGCAAACCAATTCAAGGCTGAATATAAAGCAAAACTTGGTACGGACTTCCCTAAAGACCCTATCGAACAATTATTCGGCGCTATCAAGGCAGTATTCCGTTCTTGGGACAACCCACGTGCTAACATCTATCGTCGTGATAACGATATCCCATATTCTTGGGGTACTGCAGTTAACGTGCAAATGATGGCTTTCGGTAACATGGGCGAAACCTCTGGTACCGGCGTTGCATTTACTCGTGACCCTGCTACTGGTGAAAAGAAACTTATGGGCGAATTCTTAATGAACGCTCAAGG
>JAGCMG010000040.1 GCA_017646555.1 Clostridia bacterium
CAAGAAGTTTGCTATGCTGTTCACGCTGAACAAAACGCAATTTGTCAAGCGGCAAAGATGGGTATTAGTTTAGAAGGCGCTACTTTATACTGCACTCACAAACCGTGCGTTATTTGTGCAAGAATTATTATAAATTCGGGTATAAAGAAAATAATATTTAAGTACGGCTATCCAGACGAATTTGCTATGCAACTTTTTAACGAAGCGGGTATGGAAGTCGTTAGATACGACGATTTAGATAAATAATAAAAAAGGTCTCAAAAGGATTTACTTTTGGGACTTTTGTTAAGTTTATAGGGGTGTTATGACTACGACCTTAAATTCAAATAATAGGAACGGCTCAATAGATTTATTTAGAATAATTTCTATGCTAATGGTAATCGTGCTACACGTTTTAGGGCACGGTGGCGTATTATGGTCACTAAAAGCAAAATCGGCAGGCTGGTTTACGTATTTCGGGCTTGAAACCGTTTGTTTAATTGCAGTAAACTGTTTTGCTTTAACGACTGGTTTTTTATACGTCGGCAAGAAAATTAAAATTAAAAACTTGATAAATTTGTATTTTCAGGTTTTATTTTTCTCTTTAATTATAGCAATAATCTTTTTTATAACGGGTAAAAGGGATTTTTCAACGAAAACTCTTTTAGAATACGCACTTCCGATTTTAAGTGGAAGATATTGGTATTTTAGCGCGTATTTTATACTGTTTTTGATTATGCCAATGCTAAATCTTATTTTAGAACACTTGTCCAAGCGTTCAACTTACGTATTTTTAATCGTTGCTACCATTTTAATAGGCGCTTACGCTTTTTTTGGTACGATGTATTTTAAAAAAGATACTTTCGTTTTTGAAAACGGGTATAGTTTTATTTGGCTTGCCGTTTTATACTTATTCGGTGGTGCTATTAAAAAGTATGAAATCTACAAAAAACTTCGCAGGCGTTGGTGGATTTTAGCGTATATCGCATCCAATTTATTATGGTTTGGCTGTGGTTTTTTATTATCGTACGTAAATAATTTTAAGACCTATCCTTACGTTACGGGCTATAATTTTGTGTTCAATATTTTAAGCAGTTGCTTATTATTGATTATCTTTGCAAGTATACAAATAAAACATAATAAAATACTTGCGTTTTTTGCTAAGTGTTCGTTTGGTGTTTATCTTTTTCACGAACACGTGTTTATGCGCCAAACGTTTATTACCGATAAATTTTCGTTTATTAAAAATTATAACATTTTAGTTGGTGTTTTAGCCGTTTGTTTAATAGCTGTTTCGATTTATCTAATAGGTAGCGTTGTTGATTTTATTAGACAAATGATATTTAAACTTTTACGAATAGGTAAGTTTAGCGAATTAATTGATAATAAACTTTCGGCTTTTTGCGAAAAGCGTTTTAAAGATAAAGAAGAAGTCAATGTAATTGATTAAAAAAAGACGGACACGCCAGTCCGTCTTTTTTAGTTGTAAAAATTTATTTTGTTTAGTTTTGATATTAATTTATTAAAGTTTTTATCGTCGTGTTCTATTTCACGCGTGAAAAGGCGAATTGATTTATTTAAATCTTGTAAATTTGTATTTATCGTAGCGATAGTTAAAACTTCGGTAACGACGTATTTTATTATTGTCAAAACGTGATATTTATCTAATCCTTTATAAAAGTGATAAAAGATAAGAGATGATATTAAATTTTTATATGCATTTTTGTTTTTAGAAAGTTCAAAATTAAGGTCATTTTCGTTAAATGAAAGAAAATAAATTAGTTCTTGATTTTTAATTTTAAGTTTTTTAATAACCGATAAAATTTTAATAAATTCGCTTTCGGTTAATTTAAGGTTGCTTTTCGTTTGAATAGGGTTATTGGTTAAATCCGTTTCGTTTTTATCTAAAATCAATCCGTATTCGATTATAGTAGAGAGCAATTCTTGCATCGATAAATCAGCGCTTTTTACGTGTTCTAATATAGTATTACGGCTAAAAGATAGCCATAAATATCTATCAGCGTCAAGTAGAACTGGGGAAATTTCGTTGTCAACTTGCTTTTCGGTAAGAGTTAAATTTTTTTCGTTTAGTAAAAGATTTACTGCCTCTTCGCAAGATAATGAAAAATTTATTTCTTTAATCGTTCCTAAATTAAATATAAAACGCGGGTGGTTTTTGCAAACCTCACATAAATAATTTTCGCCTAAATTAATAATTATTTCGCATAGTTTTTCTTTGTTTAAAAAGGGGCAATCTCCGTCTTTTTTATTTTTAAAAAACTTGCCGTTTTTAGTGTTCTTAAGTATAGTTTTACAATACTCGTTATTTGTTGTTTGGTAACTTTTTAGAGTTTTACTATCAATCTCAATTTTCCAGCCTGAACAGCAAGTTTCAGGGCAGTTGCCTGCTAAACACTTAAAATTTTCATAACAATTAAAATAAACATTTTTCATACGATTATTATACTTTTTTTAATAAAAAAATCAAACTAATTAGAGTAAAACCCTTAGAAAAAATAATTTTTTTATAAATAATGAAAAGTTTTTTCAATAACTTGATAGAAACTGAACAAAAAATTAAAATTCAGTATTGACAAGTGGTGTTCGCGCGTATATAATATTATAATAGTAACATATCATATTGTTTCATTCGTTTTTTATAAGGAGATTTCATATGAAAAAATTGCTTGCAATTTTACTGATGGTGCTTATATCATCGGCAACTTTGGCTGTAGGTGGGTTTATGTATAACGCACCTAAAAGTGCAGGTGCGGCGACTGAAATTACGGGCGTTGACGTGTACTTTATCGCAGGGCAATCAAACGCAGCAGGTTGTTCTTGGTATTATAGGAGCAACGGTACTACGTTAAATCTTTCTGGTGAATGGCTTACCAAGGCTAAAACTGGTATCTACACAAAGGGCTTTGAAAACGTTCTTTATTTTGGTAACGCTTACGGCAACGTAACTAAACAAGGTACGGAATATACTGAACTTACGCCTGTTAAGGTAGGTATGGCATCATCTAAAAACGAAATTGGTGCGGAACTTGGCATGGCTGAATATTTAAGTAAATATTACGGTCCTGGCACGGCTAATCCTAACCGTAGGGCTGTAATTATTAAAGAAGCGGTTGGCGCGGCTTCACTTTTAGGTGAAATTACCGGTCAAGGCGGTGGTGCTGACTGGGCAAGTTGGCTTGCACCATCTTACGGTACCGCAAACGGCATAACCGCACTTGGTGAAGACCTTTTTAACACCACTTTCGGTGCTGGTAAAGACTACTATAAATCGAGTTTAGTTTACACCGCATTAACCAAAATGAGTGCGGCTGGTTATAAAGATATTGATTTTAAGGGTTTCTACTGGTCACAAGGTGAAGCGGAATGTAACCAAAGCGACGCTAATAAGCACGGCGCTGCACTTTCTGCATTTGTAAAGGACGTTAGAGCATATCTTACTGAAATTGCATACTGGTACGAAGTAATCGATAGCACGGTTGATATTGCAAATCCAAGTGAAATGCCTTTCTTGATTTCTGAAATTTGCCCAACCTTCTCGTTGGCTTCTAGAAATTCAGACGGTACTTCTTCAAGCGCAAGTATTAACACTGTAGTAAACGCACAAAGGGCAGTTGCATCTGCATATACTAACGTTTACACTTTACCTACGACTAATTACAATATTACTAAAAATACCGACGGTTACAATAATGCAACTGAAAACGGTGTTTCCTATTGTAAAGACCAATGGCACTATAATGCAACCGATATGCTTGATATTGGTAACAGAGTAGCACAAAAGTTCCAAGAACTTACCGTTGGTACTGGTAAAGTAAATGTTAGCACTTTAGCGTTTGACGCTAATGGCAAAGAAGCTAACGTAAATAGCGTTAAACTCGTTGGCGCACACACTTATGAAGCAAGCGTTTCTAATGGCAAAGCGTCGTTTACGAATATTCCTGCTGGCGATTATCAAATAGTTATTGATGGTTTCTCACAAGTTAACTATGATTATAAGTTTACCAGCAATAAGGTTATTACCGTAAAGAATGACAATACTGCTTCTACAAGCGTAACGGTTTATGAAAATCCGTTTATGATGGATACTTCTGGAACCGACCTTTGGAAACTTAAATACGATACGGCTTATTCTAATAGTGCAACGTCAAGCAATAAAACCAGAACTTCAATCGTTCTTAATAGTGATAATGCGTATGGCGCTACTATGAAGTTTGACCTTAAATTCTCTGAAAAATCGGCTTACTTCCCGTACGTTGTAGGTATGGATAATAACGGTAATGCGGCTGGCGTTCAATTATGTGTATGGGGTAAATACCTTGGTATAAAGACTATTAGACCTGATGATTCTATGACTTCCCACGGGAATATTTATAATTCGGAAGTGTCTGGTACTACTACCAAAGAACTTTCCGGTAGACTTACCGTTTGGTTTGAAGGAACAAAGATTTGCTGGCGACTTGATGAAATGATAGTAGGGACGACTCCTGTTAATGCTGTAACTGGTAGTGAAGATTTATCATCAATTCCTGGCTTTACCACCCCCGATAGAATGCTTTTATCGTATAATAACGACGTAGGTAAGTCAGGCTCGTTCAGCGGTGCGGCTACTGCTGATAAGTGGGCGTTCTACGACGTTCAAGCAATTGAAAAAACTGGCAATCAAACAAGTTTGGTAACTTTAGATGTTGTCGGTAAGGACGTTTTTGGTGCTAACGGTGTTTCTGACGTTGACTTGAACGGTAAAACGGCTATTTTACATAGTGTTGGCGATTTGAAACAATATACCGCTACTATTGCTAACGACAAAGTAAGTTTTTCTTCCGTTGCGTACGGTAAATATTATCTTACCGTGGACGGTGGCAATTACGAAAGCGTTGAAAATATTAGCGTTGAATCTTCATCAGTGCAAAAAACTGTTAGAGTGAATTCTAAACTCTTTACCAATAACTACGTTGGTATGGGGCTTTCAACTAATGGCGAAATAAACTTTAGCGATAACGCTGGCATAATTTACTTAAATAATTCGCTTAGAAAAGTAATTTATATGGAAGCGATTATCTCGGTTGAGCACATAACTGGTGAAGAAAAATTCATAGTAGGATTTAAAGCATATTCTAATAACTATGCTAAAAATATCAACTTTGGTTTAAGATACGTTCCAGCAGGTCACGATGAAAATACCCACAAAAATTCAAATGAAGGCGAATGGCAAATAAGAATGTCTAACGATGGTTGGAAATGCGCTTATATTGAAAATTCTTTAGGTGAAACGTCTATAACTGTTAAGTTAAAGGCTTGGATTGAAGACGGTAAGTTAAGTTTCCAAGCGTACGACCCGTTCACGGACGCCCCTATAAGTGCAATTATGGAAAGAAGTGATTCTTATACTGAATTCGTTGGTATTCGTAAACAATCTTCATCATGGGCTGTTTTAGAAGGTTTTGTTGCAGGTGCAACTATGCCTGACCCAGACCAATGGCAAGACGACGTAGAAGAACCAGAAGATAACACTGGCGACAATACCGGCGATAACACGGGTAACGAAAACCAAGGTGGTTCTACCGGTGGTGATAACACTGACAATGAAAACCAAGGTGGCAATAACGATTCTAACAATAATAACGAAAATAACGAAAATGGCGACGGCACTCAACAAATGGGCTTTGCTTGTGCAATGAGTACTGGTGGTGAATATATCGTTATAGCAATCGTTGCATTGTTGGGTGCTATCGCTATAATGATTAGAAAAACTAAAAAACGTTAAAAAATATTTAAAAACCGTTGCAAAACGGTTTTTAAAGTGTTAAATTTAATTAGTACTAAAAATAATTAAAGATAGGAGACTATTATGAAAGTATTTATTGAAAAAGATTACGATGCATTAAGCAAAAAAGCAGCTGAGCTTATTAAAGAAGTTGTAAAAGAAAATCCAAATGCAGTTTTAGGTTTGGCAACTGGCTCAAGTCCGATTGGAACTTACGCAGAACTTATTAAAGACCATCAAAAGAAAGACGGTTTAAGTTACGCAGGTGTTAAAACCGTTAACCTTGACGAATACGTTGGGCTTGGCGAAGGGGATGAACAAAGTTACGTTACCTTTATGCGTAAAAATCTTTTCAACTATATTGATATTGATTTATCTAACACTAATCTTCCAAACGGTAAAGCAGTTGATTTAGATAAAGAATGTGACAGATACAACGCGCTTTTAGCAACCTTAAAACAAGACGTTCAAGTGCTTGGTATCGGCAGTAACGGCCATATCGGTTTTAACGAACCTGGTACGTCGTTTGACAGTGTAACGCACGTTGTAGACTTAACTGAAAACACTATTAAAGACAATTCGCGTTTATTCGATAGAATAGAAGACGTGCCAAGAAGAGCGCTTACTATGGGTATCAAAAATATTTTAGATGCTAAAATGATTATCGTTGTAGCAAACGGCGAAAATAAGGCTGATGCTGTTGCAAAAGCCATTGAAGGTGAAATAACTGAAAGCGTTCCTGCATCGGTTTTACAAAAACATGACAACGTTTATTTCGTTGTTGATGCAAAGGCGGCATCTAAATTAACTAATAAGTAATTTTCTAACGATTTTGCTTGTTATTTTGTCTGACATAATACTAAAAACGGTAGGTTTTTTATGATAAAAGGCTTTAAAAACATAACGGCTTTTATTGACGGGGAGTTCAAAGAAACGTCCATTAAGATTGAAGATGGAAAGATTGTTGATTTTTCTTATAACGACGACTTTTTAACATTGCCTGACGATGCAATAGTGTTGCCAGGGTTTATTGATGAACACGTTCATGGTGTATTAAATAGCGATGCGATGGACGCTAATATCAATGCGTTTGAAACCATTTCTACCCAACTTGCAAAAGAGGGTACGACGGCGTTTTTGATTACTACCATGACTGCATCTAAAGACGATATATCTAATTCGCTTATTACCGTTAAAGAGTGCGCTAAGAACGGCTTGTCGGGCGCTGAAGTTTTAGGGATTCACCTTGAAGGTCCGTTTATCAATACGGCAAAAGCCGGCGCGCAACCTAAAGAATATATCGCTACGCTTGACGAAGAAGTTATTAAAAATTACGTTGATTTATCGGATGGGTTAATTCGTTTAATTACCGTTGCGCCTGAAATGCCTAATGCTGATAAGTTCATTAAAACTTGTTTAGAAAACGGTATCACGGTAAGCGCGGGGCATACTTCTGCGACGTACCAAGAGTTTTTAAACGCTGTCGATAACGGCGTAAGTTGTACTACGCATACTTTTAACGCTATGAGTGCTTTTTCGCATAGGGAAATAGGTGTAGCAGGTGCGTCAATGCTTGAAGATAGAGTGTATAACGAAGTTATAGCCGACGGCGTTCACGTATCTATTCCTGCAATTAAACTTTTAGCGAAAACTAAAAAAGATAAGTTGATATTAGTTACCGATTCAATGCGCGCTAAAAACATAGGGGACGGGGAATCGGAACTCGGTGGTCAAAAGGTTTACGTTAAAAACGGGGAAGCACGTCTTATAGACGGCACTTTAGCGGGTAGTATCTTAAAATTATCCGACGCATTTAAAAACGTTATAGTAAAAGTGGGGTTAACTCTTGCTGAGGCAGTTAAAGCGACTTCTGAAAACCCTGCTAAAAATCTTAAAGTTTTTGACAATTATGGCTCTATTTCCGTTGGCAAAAGGGCGAATTTTACCGTAATCAATCGTGAATTAGACGTGATTATGACGGTTGTCGGTGGTAAAATCGTTTACGAAAGATAAAAACTTGTGTACAAATAATATTTTATAATTAAATACTTGTAATATTCGCGCGTGTGTGATATAATTCTCTTATAATACTTTATTGGGAGAAATATGGACGCATCTTCGGACGGTTTATCCGCCCAACGTACAATTAAACACGACGGATATTCCTTTGATTTATTAAATTCTGGGTTGTCCATATTGCGCTTTAGCGGTATGGGCGCCCTTTGTTTTATTAAAAAAAGTGTGTTTTTTGCGTATAGGCGACTTTGATTAGTTTTTTTATCTATATATGATTTTTTTACTAATTAAAGTTGAGGAGTTTTTTGATGAATACTACAGTTGGAATTATAATAATAGCAGTTTGTGTGATTTTTTCGGCTTTCTTTTCGGCAACGGAAACGGCTTTTTCTTCGTATAGTCACGTTAAGATGAAACTTTTACTTGATGAAGGTAAAAAGGGCGCTAAAAGCGTTTTATCGTTATCAGATAAATTTGATAGCGTTCTTTCGACTATTTTAATAGGAAATAATATCGTTAACATTTTATCGGCATCAGTTGCAACCGTTTTATTTACCACTTGGCTTAAAGGGAACGGACCTACTGTTTCTACCGTGGTTATGACGGTTATAGTCTTGATTTTTGGCGAAATTACACCTAAAAGTTTAGCAAAAGAATACCCTGAAGGATTTGCTATGTTTGCATCGGGTATTTTAAGAATATTTATGATAATTTTTGCCCCACTTAACTGGATTTTTAAACAATGGAAAAAGTTGATTGGTAAAATCTTCAAGGTTAAGCGTGAAGACGGTGAGATTGAAAAGGAACTTATCACTATCGTTGAAGAAGCGGAAGAAGACGGCAAAATTGACGAAGAAGAAAGTGAACTTATTCGTAGTGCGATTGAATTTGACGACACTGAGGCGATTGAAATTTTTACACCAAGAGTTGACGTCGTTGCAATTCCTTTAACGGCAACTGAAGCCGACATTAATAGAGTGTTTTCGGAAACGGGCTATTCACGTATACCCGTATATAAAGATACGATAGACAATATCGTAGGCGTTTTGCATTTAAAAGATTTTTACAGCAAAGTTTATAAAACTAATCGTAGTTTTAAGGCTATTATGAAACAACCTGTATTCGTAATGCCGTCTATAAAAGTTAGCGATTTATTAAAGTTATTCCAAAAGTCTAAGTCACATATTGCAATTATTTCCGACGAATTCGGTGGGACTGAAGGTATCATCACTATGGAAGATATTTTGGAAGAATTAGTCGGTGAAATTTGGGACGAACACGACGAAGTCGTTGAAGAAATTACTGAACTTTCCGAAAATGAATATAAAGTTTTAGGTACTGCATCTATTGAAGACGTTTTAGATAAGTTTGACATAAAGATTAAAGACGATGAAGAAAACGATTCCGCAATGGTCGGTGGCTGGGTTATTGAAGAACTTGGAAAAATACCTAACGAAGGCGATAAGTTCGTCTATGAAAATATAGAAATTACGGTGGTAAAAACCGAGTATAGACGTATTATAGAAGTAATATTCAAAAAACTTCCTGAAGTTGAAGACGACGGTGAATAATATAAATGAGAATTTTATCTTTTGACACGGAAAGCAGTACTGGTTGTGTGAACGACGGTAGTTTGTGCAGTTTAGGGTACTGTATTTTCGACGAAAAATTTAATATTTTAGAACAAAAAGATATCGTGATGAATCCTTTGGCTAAATTTCGCTGGCAAATAATCGGTAGAAATAGCAAGATTGAACTTGCGTATAGCGCAAAAGATTTTTATGAGTCGCCACGCTTTACGGCTTTTTATGAGGAAATAAAAAGACTTTTTGCTTCTTGTGATTTAGTTATTGGTTTTGCGATTGAGAACGACGTGAAATATTTAAGTGATGCTTGTTCAAAGTTTTCTTTAGAACAAATTCTTTATAAATACGTTGACGTAAAACAACTTTTGGAACTTTATAACGACGAAGATAAAGATAAAAGTCTTTCGGGGATTGCTGAAAACGCTGGCATTGAGTTTCGCGCTCACCGTTCTGATGAAGATGCGCGCGTTACAGGTGCAGTTCTTAAAATGCTATGCGATAGACAAGGAAAAACCCTTAATGAACTTTTAGATTTTTGTCAATACGTTAAGGGTGAAGTTTTGGTGAACGGCTACGAGCACGCGTATTCAATTTGTCAACTTTACGGCAAAAATGGGTTTGTTAGAACGTCAAGACAATCGTCTGCGCTATTTGAACATGCAAGAAATTTGGCTTTTTCATCATATAAAAAAGGTGGAAACTTGGCAGGGAAAAGTTTTGCCTTTGCTAAAACTATAAAATACGAAGATATCGAAGTTTCGTTTGGAATACTTAAAAAAGTTTACGAATTATCGGGCAAATACGCGCCGTGTGCGCATTGTTCAAACGTTTACGTTTTTGA
>JAGCMG010000041.1 GCA_017646555.1 Clostridia bacterium
ACTTACGAAAAAGGTTTATTTAGCCTATATCTATGCGTAAAAGACGCATTTTACGCATAGATATATATGTGTTTAATTATATTCTCTATTTATATATTTTTTAAAAGGCTAATCATTTTTGCTGGGTCATCAGCATTAAATACTGAATTACCTGCAACTAAAACGTTAACGCCGGCAGACTTTGCACTCTTAACGGTTTCGGCATTTATACCACCGTCGATTTCAATATCTAAGTCAAGATTATTGTTAGTAGCAAAATTCGCTAATTTTTCAACTTTTGTTAATACTTCAGGAATAAATTTTTGACCACCAAAACCTGGATAAACGCTCATAATCAAAATCATATCACAATACTCTGCTACGGGTAAAACTTTTTCAATATCGGTATTAGGATTGATTACAGCGCCACACTTTTTATTAAAAGTTTTAATAAGTTCAAGCGTACTTTTTAATTTTTCTTGGCATGCTTCTTGATGAACGGTGATTATATCTGCCCCTGCTTGAACGAAATTTTCAATATATTTATCGGGATTTAATATCATAAGATGAACGTCAAACGGTTTATCGGTGTAAGGACGCATATCTTTAACGAATTTTGGCCCAAAAGTTATATTCGGAACAAAATTACCATCCATAACGTCAACGTGGATAAGGTCTGCCCCTGCTTTTGTGATATTTTCAAGTTCGGAACCAATTTTTGAAAAATTTGCAGATAAAATTGATGGTGCTATTTTAATTTCTCTCATAATTTACCTTGATTTTCTATATATTTTTGTCTTAATTGCCCACAAGCGCCGTCAATATCAACGCCCATTTGTCGCCTTAAAGTCGCTGAAATTCCACCTTTATTCAATATTCTCATAAACGAATACGCCTCTTTTTCAGAAACAGCCTCTAAATCATTTTCTTTTACAGAATTAAGTCTGATTAAATTAACGTGACAAGGTCTGCCCTTTAACAATTTAATAAGTTCGTTAGCGTGGCGCTCTAAATTGTTCTTTTTATTGATTAAAACGTATTCAAAAATATATCTTCTGCCCGTTTTATCAAAATAATTAGAGCATGCCGAAAGTATTTCTTTAATTGAATACCTTTTAGCAATTGGCATTATTTCCTTTCGTTCTTCGTCGAACGGCGAATGTAAAGAAATCGTTAAATTAACGCTTAAATTTTCCTTTGCCAAGTCGTAAATTTTAGGAACTAACCCACAAGTCGATAAACTAATATTACGCGGGCTAATATTTATACCTTCCGTTGCTGAAACATTACGCAAAAACTTAACGACGTTATCGTAATTATCTAATGGCTCACCACTGCCCATTAAAACGATATTGGTAACAGCGCGTTTATCGTCAAGTTGACCACCTAAAAGTTTATTTACAGCCAAAACTTGACCCAATATTTCCCCTGCACTTAAATTACGAACAAGCCCGTTAAGACCCGACGCACAAAAAGCACATTTCATACGGCACCCTACTTGTGTTGAAACGCATTGAGTATAGCCGTATTTATATTTCATTAAAACACCCTCAACGACGTTGCCGTCGAAAGTCTTAAATAAAAACTTTTTCGTGCCGTCAGTTGATTCTAAAACCTTGATAATTTCAACGGGAATATCCAAAATTTGTTTTTCTTTAAGTTTATCTTTTAAGGCGTTTGGAATATTGGACATTTCGGCATAACTTTTATATAAATGACACGCTGAAAACAACTGTTTTGCCCTAAAATTAGGCTCAGACAGTTCTTTCATAATAATATTTAATTCTTCTTTTGTAAAATCACAAAGAAATTGCATTAGCGTTAGTTAATCCTTTTAAGTTTAGCCAAGAAAAACCCACCACCCGAAATGTGTGGCAAAAATTGCATGGCTTTTCCATCTTTTACGTGTGGGTGTTTAGTTATTACTTCTTCTTCAATAAAATTTTTGTTTTCAGATAAAAATTTATCGACAGTTTTACGGTTTTCATCTTTAAAAACGGAACAAGTCGAATAATATAAATATCCATCCTTTTTAACGTAGTTAGAAGATGCTTTTAATATATTTAACTGTAATTCAGTTAAATTTTTTATATCTAATTCTTCCCTATTAAATTTAATGTCAGGGTTTTCAGAAACAACGCCAAACCCACTGCAAGGCGCGTCGCATAAACAAGCATCAAAGGCGTCAATAAACTCGTCTTTTACAGTGGTAGAATCGTGCACAATAGCCGTTATATTATTTCTTTTTAAGCGATTTGCATAACTTTTAACAAGTTCTATCCTATGTTCGTGAATATCTAAACTAACGACTTTATTAAACTTATATGATAAATTTACACTTTTTCCACCTGGCGCTGAGCAAACGTCAATTAAACAATTCCCACCTTTTACAGCGTCACAAATAGCGTACGAACACACGTTTTGAAAAGTATACAAACCTTTATCAAATCCGTCGTCACGAACGAAGTTTTTAACAACGAAAAGATTATCAAAGACGGTATTTTCATATTTTACTGATTTTTCATTTAAATAATCAGCGCCGTTCCCATTTAAGAACGCTAAACACGAAACTTCATTTTCATAAGCCATAATTTTTATAGCAGTTTCTTCGCCGTAGTCCTTTATAAGTTTTTTAACGGCAAACGTTGGATACGAATATTTAACCGAAAGATTTTCAATTTTTTCAAGTGGTAAATTTGGTGGATTAGCAACGAATTTTCTTAAAAATGCATTCACAAATCCACTCATTGCGCCCTTACCAAGTTTTTTGGTAAGTTCAACAGCGCTATTAATCACAGCATACTCTGCTTTTTGTAAATATTTAATATTGTAAAGGGCTATTTTAAGAATAGTCCTTATAACAAGTTTAGGATTTTTTTGCGATAACTTTTTAATATAGTATGAAAGTTCAATATCTTTATCAAGCACGCCGTAAACGGTTTTAACCGTTTTTGCACGATTTTTTTCTTCGATAAAAGTAGAAGAAATCGCTTGCTTAACGAAAGATTTTTCACTATAAACTTTATTTAAAATCGTATATGTGTCGTAAAAATAATTTACCATTATTTTATACCTTATTTGGTTTATATCCACGCAAAAAATCATCGGCAGACATAACTTTTCCACCCACTTTTTGCATAGTTAAAATTTGAATAGCCTTGTTTTTACACGCTATGATAAACCCGTCACGCGAATTTATTGATAAAATCTCCCCTGCCGTACCCGTTAAATCGACGACTTTAGCCGAATAAACTTTAATTACTTCCCCTAAAATCGAAGTCGTTGCAACAGGCCAAGGGTTAAGTCCACGAATAAAATTACAAACATTTTCAGCATTTAAAGAAAAATCAATCTCACACATATCTTTAGTAAGCATTTTTGTAAAAGTCGCCTTACTATTATCTTGTGGAATAAGTTTATAAGTTCCGTCTTCAAACTGTTTAACGGCTTTTATAAGCGCGTTTGCACCAA
>JAGCMG010000008.1 GCA_017646555.1 Clostridia bacterium
ATCACTGAAAGCCTATCAAAAAGTTCCCCAGCAGTTTCATTTTCTTTAATTACAAGTTCTTCTTGTAAAACGATATCGCCTTCGTCAATTCCTAAAGAAGTCATCATAATGGTAACGCCTGTTACCTTTTCGCCATTGATGACAGCCCATTGTATCGGACTTGAACCACGATATTTAGGTAGTAATGACGCATGAACGTTGATAGTGCCAAGTTTTGGTATATCTAAAACTTCTTGCGATAAGATTTGACCAAATGCGCAAGTAATCATTAAATCGGGTTTAAGCGCTTTTAAATCTTCAACGCCCTCTTTACTGATTTTATCGTATTGATATACTTTAATGCCGTGATTTAACGCAAGAACTTTAACCGGTGGTGGCGTAATGATTCTTTTTCTACCGACAGGTTTATCGGGTTGAGTTATTACAGCGACAACTTCATACCCGTTTTCTATAAGTTTTTCAAGTGGTTTTTCCGCAAAATCGGGTGTGCCTAAATAAACTATTTTCATTAATTATCCTCTTCAACTAAATCAGTCGCTCTATCTACGAAAAGTATACCGTCAAGATGGTCGTTTTCGTGTTGGATAGCGCGCGCTAAAAATCCCGACGCTTTAATTCTAAACGGTTCGCCGTAGCGATTTTTAGCAATAACGTCAACGGTCATAAATCTTTTAACCTTACCGTACTTACCTTTTACAGAAAGACACCCTTCATCTCCTACTTGCGTGCCTTTTTCCTTAACGATTTTCGGATTGATAAATTCGTATAAAACGTTATCAACGTAAACTAAAAATACTCGCTTTAACACGCCGACTTGTGGTGCAGCAAGACCAGCACCGTTTGGACAAGCAAAAAGAGTATCTTTCATATCGTCTAAAAGTTCTATTAACTTTTCATTAAATTCCTTTACTTCGGAAGATTTTTTTCTCAACACGTCGTCCGAAATTTGAACTATATTTCTAATAGCCATATTACACCTTTAACTTAAATTATTTGGATTAACTTCAACGTAAGCCGTCAAAGTTTTGTCTGTATATTTTTGCGCTAATTCGTTTAACCTATAAATAAGTTCGTCGTTACCGACCGAAAAACGCGTTATTATTTGATATCTAAATTTATTAAGAATACGCTTTATCGGCGATTTCATACACGCTAAAAACTTAAATTCGGTAGGAAATCTATCGCGTAATGCGCTAACTTCATTAAAAAGCGATTTAGTGACGGCGACTGCGTGTTCTTCATTTTCGGAAGTAATCATAATTCTAATAATGTCCGAAAACGGTGGAAATCCCGTCGCTTTTCTAACCGAAATTTCGTGTTCAAACATTTTATCGTACTCGTATTTTACTGCTTGTCTTAAAATGAAATTTTCAGGAGTGTAGGTTTGAAGAACGACCTTACCTTTTTCGTCAGCACGCCCACTTCTACCTGCTACTTGTGTTATTAACTGAAAAGTTCGTTCCCCACTTCTAAAATCGGAAAAATGCAAACTCATATCAGCGTCCAATATACCAACCAAAGTAACGGACGGAAAGTCATGACCTTTTGCTATCATTTGCATACCGACTAAAATGTCAGCTTTTTTCTCAGAAAACTCGTTTAATATCTTAAAATGCCCCTCTTTTTTTGCAGTAGTATCTCTATCCATACGCAAAATTTTAGCAGTTGGAAACATTTTTTGTAGTTCGTAAACAATTTTTTCCGTGCCTGTGCCGTTGTGCTTTAAATATTTACTACCACACTCAACGCAAGCGGAAATCATTTTATATTTTGCCCCACAATAATGGCAAAGTAATGAATCATCTTCTGCGTGATAAGTTAAAGAAACGTCACAATCAACGCATTTATGAACGTGCCCACACTCAGTACATATTACGCTTTTTGAGTAACCACGTTGATTTAAAAACAGTATCGCTTGATTGCCGTTTTTTAAACAAGTTTCAAGTTCTTCTCTTAAATGCGACGAAAACATAGTGTTATTGCCACGTCTAACTTCCCTTTTCATATCGGCAATAATGATTTCAGGCATAGGCCGTTTATTTATACGTTCAGGCAATTTTACCAAGTTATATTCGCCGTTTTTTGCCTTCAAATAAGTTTCTACGGAAGGCGTTGCGCTACCCAACACAATTTTTGCGCCGTTACTGTTTGCCCTAAAAATCGCTATGTCTAAAGTTTTATATCTTGGTGATTGTTCACTTACGTAACTTGAATCGTGTTCTTCGTCAATAATGATTAAACCGATATTTTCTAACGGCGCAAAAATAGCACTACGCGCACCGATTACGATTTTAGCCTCACCATTTCTAATACGCCACCATTCGTCAAACTTTTCACCCGAAGATAGCCCACTATGTAAAATTGCTGCGGTATCGCCAAAACGAGCGCGAAGTTGTTTTAACATTTGAGGTGTCAAAGCAATTTCAGGCACTAACATAATCGCAGTTTTACAGCCAGCAATCGTTTTTGATATTAAATTAAGATAAACTTCCGTCTTACCACTACCCGTTACGCCGTGTAATAAAGTAATTGTTTTGTCCGTATTTTCGACACTACTAATTGCGTCGTTTTGAGCCGTAGTTAAGGTAACGTTCTTATTATTAAAATTTAAATTTTCATACGGGTTACGGCTAATTTTTTCCGAATAAACCGTCAAAACGCCTGCTTTTTCAAGCGCATTTACTGCTGAACGCGAAAATTCGTTGGCTAAAAACGATAACTTTGCCGTTTTGTTTTTAATTAAAAACTCTAAAACGCCTTTTTGTTGTTTAGCCGACTTTTTCAAGTTTTCAAGTTCTTTTATAGCGTCAATTCCGTCGCTAATTTTAACGAAATTTGCCGTCAACTCTTTAACTTTACCAAGTCTCATTTCACTTGGCAAAAACAATCTTAAAGCCGACGCCGCCGTAATAAAATACTTTTTTTGCATATATCGCATAAGCGAAAGCAATTCTTTAGTAACTGCTGGCGAATCTTCCAAAACGGAAATTATCGGTTTAAGCCTATTTGGTGGGTAGTTAGATTTTTCTTTTAAGTTTATGACGATACCACAAAGTTTTTTTGAACCAAAAGGAACGACGACTCTGCTACCTACAAAAATATCGTCGTTAGGAACTATATATTCAAAAATTTTATCAACTTCACTCACCGTGATGTCAACGATAACGTCAGCAAACATAAAGTAAAAATATGTTCATTAAGTGGCCTTAATGAACATACAAAAATCAGTCGTTAGTTGCGATAACTTTACCGTCAAAAATCTCATCAGCCGCAGTTGATAAAGGTTTTTTACGATTGAGAGGCATTACTGAATCGATTTTTTGTTCTTGTTCAAAAATTTGTCTCGCACGCTTCGATGCAACGATGCAAAGTGCATATTTTGAGCCGATTTTTTCAACGAGTTTATCAGTTTCAGGTTCTTGTATCATATAAAGTCTCCTTACCTTGTTTTTTCTTTAAGCATTACGCCTTTAATCTCTTTAACGGCGTCTTGCAAATTATCATTGATTACCGTGTAATCATAATATTTTTTCTTTTCAAGTTCGTATTCGACGCGTTTTATGCGTTCTTCAATTTTCTCAATAGATTCCGTACCACGTCCGATTAATCTATTTTTAAGTTCTTCAATCGTAGGTGGAACAACCATAATTAAAACGGCTTCAGGATAAGCCTTTTTAACTTCTAAAGCACCATTTACGTCAATTTCAAGAACGACGTCTTTAGTTTTAAGTGTTTCTTTTACAAACGATAACGGCGTGCCGTAATAATTGCCAAAATGTTCGGAATATTCTAAAAACTCACCCTTATCAATCCTTGATAAAAATTCGTCTTTAGTTATAAAAAAATAATGCAAACCGTCTTCTTCGCCATTACGGGGTAAGCGCGTCGTGCAAGAAATACTAAGTTTTACGGTATCGCTTTCGGTAATAATTTTAGCAATCGTGCCTTTACCTACACCGGATGGGCCAGATATAACGAATAATAAGTTTTTCATTCGAGATTTTGCACCTGCTCTCTTATTTTTTCAATTTCATTTTTTAGGGATAAACCGTAACCGGTGATTGCTATATCGTTTGATTTTGAACAAATCGTATTAGTTTCCCTATTAAATTCTTGAATCAAAAAGTCTAACTTTTTACCAGCGCCGTCAGTTTCAACTATATCGTAAAACTGTATAATGTGCGAATTAAGCCTTGTCAATTCTTCATCAATATTAGACCTATCGGTGAAAAATGCAACTTCATTTAAAAGTCTTGCTTCATCATATTTAACGTCGGCTAAAGCAGTTTCAATTTTTTCTTTTAGTTTTTCACGGTATTCAACTGCTACAAGTGGTGCGCGTTCTTTAACCTTATCAACTAAATCCTTAATCGTTACCATACGATTTTTCATATCGGCAACAAGTTTTTCACCTTCTGTTTTACGCATAATATTAAGTGATTTAACTGCCGAAACAGTAAGGCCTACGAGCACGTCTTTATATTCAGCGTAATCAGTCGTACCGTCGTTACTAATAACTTCAGGCGCGCCCATAATTCTCGAAACACCGTAATCGTTAGGAATATTAAATTCTTTTGAAATCGCAACCGATGCATCGTAATACGCTTTTGCAAGCGCAAGATTAACCGATAAATTAAGCGCTGATGCATTTTCGTCACGATAATTTATAAAAACGTCAACTCTACCACGTAAAAGGTTATCTTTAATAGCGTTTCTAACAGCATCTTCAAACGCGATAAACGCACGTGGAATTTTTAAGTTAATATCAAGGTTTCTGTTATTAACGGTTTTAATTTCAACCGTAATAAGCATACCATTTTGAGAGTATTCGGCCTTGCCGTACCCCGTCATACTGTACATTATAATACCCACCGTAATTTTATAGGATTATTTTATCATAAAAATTAAGTTTTTTCAAGTTATTTAATTATAAATTAAATATTATTTTTATTAAGCATTTCGAAAAATTCGTCTTCACCGATAACTTTTATACCGAGCGCGTTGGCTTTATCAAGTTTGCTGCCAGCAGATTCCCCTGCAATAACAAGGGTTGTCTTTTTTGAAACGGACGAAACAACTTCCCCACCGTTAAGCGATATAAGTTTTGACGCTTCGTCACGCTTAATTTTTAATAAAGTGCCCGTTAAAACGACTTTTTCAGCACTAAACACACCTTCCCCTCGTGAAGAAACGTGTTTTATATTTACGCCAAGTTTTAGTAACTCATCAATTTCAAGTAAATTTTCTTCATTGTGAAAATATGAATAAATCCCTTGAGCCATAATATCGCCAACGTCTTCAATTTGATTTAATTCCTCTACCGTCGCCGATTTTAACGCGTCTAAATTAGAAAACTTATCTGCTAAAACCATTGCAGTTTTTTTGCCGACGTTTTCTATTCCCAAAGCATAAATAAAGTTAGAAAATTCCACCTCTTTTGCTTTGTTTAAAGAATTTATCAACTTATCAGTTTTTAAGTCCTTAAAACCATCTAACAATAATAAATCTTCTCTTGTTAACTTAAATAAGTCGGAAAATTTTTCAACGTTAAACTTTTCAAGTAAAACTGTTGCTGTCATTTCGCTAAAACCTTCAACGTTTAA
>JAGCMG010000042.1 GCA_017646555.1 Clostridia bacterium
TAAGTATTGGTTGAACGGCGTTTGCAACTATTCCGTAATCGCCAAGTGTTAGTAGTGGAGCGCTTAATATTGCCGAAAATAAATATGCGATTATTACCGTCGCTGAGAAAAACAGCCCGTAATTTTTTTGCTTTTCTATGCTTATCATAACTTACCTATTTGATTTTGGTCGGATTTGACGATAGCGTTGAACGTCAAAACACGCCAAAGTATAAAAATAAAAAGGACACGCTTACTTGCGTGCCCTTTAAAATTACCCTCTTGGAGAATAGTTGGGCGCTTCTTTAGTGATGCTAATATCGTGTGGGTGACTTTCTACGAGCGCTGCGTTGGTAATCTTTACGAACTTACCGTTTTTACGCATTGCGTCGATAGTTTGCTGTCCACAATAGCCCATGCCTGAACGAATACCACCACAAAGTTGGAATACGATATCTGCAAGTACGCCACGATAAGGAACTCTACCTTCAACACCTTCAGGTACAAGTTTTCTTGCGCCTTCTTGGAAGTATCTATCAGAACTACCGTTGTTCATTGCTGAAATTGAACCCATACCACGATATACTTTAAAACTTCTACCTTGGTAGATTTCAATATCGCCAGGGCTTTCTAAAGTGCCTGCAAAGAGTGAGCCTAACATACAAGCCGATGCCCCTGCCGCTAAAGCCTTGGTTATATCGCCACTATATTTAATACCACCGTCAGCAATGATGCGCTTGCCTAACTTGTCAGCCATTTCAGCACAGTCTAATACTGCCGTTAATTGTGGTACGCCGATACCTGCTACTACACGGGTCGTACAAATTGAGCCTGGGCCGATACCTACTTTAACGATATCTGCGCCTGCGCCGATTAACGCTTCAGTCGCTTCAGCCGTTGCTACGTTACCTGCAATAACTGGTAAATTAGGATATTTTGCTTTAACTTTTTCTACCATTTTAATTACGTTTGCAGAGTGGCCGTGCGCCGTGTCGATTGCGATAAGGTCTACCCTTGCGTTTACGAGCGCGTCTACTCTATCAAGCGTATTTGCAGCAATACCTACTGCTGCGCCTGCTAAAAGTCTACCGTTTGTGTCTTTTGCAGAGTTTGGATATTGAATAGCCTTTTCAATATCTTTTATGGTTATTAAGCCTTTTAAGTTATAATCTTTATCTACTATAGGAAGTTTTTCAATACGGTGTTTGCCTAAAATCTTTTGCGCGTCTTCAAGCGAAGTGCCAACGGGTGCAGTCACCAAATTTTCTTTGGTCATAACGTTTTCAATAGGTTGTTCGAAATTGCTTTCAAATCTTAAATCCCTATTAGTTAAAATACCAACGAGTTTGCCGTTTTTAGCGATTGGAACACCACTGATACGATATTTTTCCATTAACGCTATCGCTTCAGACACTTTGTTTTCAGGCGCTAAAAAGAACGGGTCGGTTATTACGCCGTGTTCACTTCTTTTAACCCTATCAACGTTCATTGCTTGGTCTTCAATCGACATATTTTTGTGAATAATACCGATACCACCTTCACGTGCCATTGCGATTGCAAGACGGCTTTCTGTTACAGTGTCCATCGCTGCTGATATAAGTGGAATATTAAGTTTAATGTTCTTTGCAAGTTCTACCGAAAGGTCTATCATGTTCGGTGTAAATGAACTTGCTTGCGGTACTAATAATACGTCGTCAAAAGTTAATCCTTCTTTAATAATTTTGCTCATAGCGTTCTCCTAAAGTAATTTATATTAGTTTAATTTTAGCCGTTAAATAGCGTTTATATCACGCTGTAAAAGTTCGTTCCCACTTGAAACGGTGATACCCGTTAAGTGCGTTTTTAGGCTTTGCCTGAATTCTGTGCTGAAACTTTTTGCGTTTATTACAAGTACGTTGTACGGATTATAAAGTTCATACCCCGAGTAAAAAGCCGTAAAATATTCACTCGCTTTTTCGATTACTACTTGCTTACTTTCGCTTTCATTATATAAGGCAATTAAATAATTACCGATTATATAACTTTTATACTCTATTACGCCTACCGTTGTGCGTGAGTTTGAAAAACTTTCAAATTCGCTTGAATTTATCATAATAGGCGAATATTTAACCGTTAAATCGTCCCTACCTAATTCATTTGCGCGATACAATAAATCTTCTAAATCAGAAAGTGTTTCACTATTTTTATACTGTTGCTCGGAATAAGTCAAGGCTAAATTATCCATACCAAGCCCCGAAGTTAACTTAAGCATAGCCTTTGGGGCGCACAGCGAAACTATCGTGAAAGTTACTATAAATACCGTGAGTATTGCGCCAAGCGTAATAAGCGCGGTTTTTATTATAGTTTTCCGCATTAAAAGCCCCCTTAAAATTAGGTATTTTTGCTATTTTAACATATTTATTTACTAATTGCAATTATTTAATAAAAAAATTCTTAAAATTTGCGTGGTTTTATCATTATTATTTATTATTTTTAATAAAATATTGTATGAAAAAATTTATTTTAACTTTACTTTTATTGTTCACTTTGCCCACGCTGTTTTTTGTCGCTTGCGATAACGACTGCTTTTTAGCCGATTATACCGTGAGTGTAACCAAAAATATTTATAAGGCTAGTAATGACGAATTTGATTTAACAGCCGAATTTGTCGTTACTAATAAAAAGTGCCTCGTTTTTACTTTTAAAAACCAAAACTTAAACCAAAGTTATTCGATTAAACTTAAAAACGGGTACGAAACGAATTTTACATTTAACGACGCGTTTTCTTATTTTAGTGCTAATTTGGAAGTTGACGATATGCCTAAAAGTGAATTTTGCGCCGTTCTATCTACTGCCGATAAAAGTTATGAACTAACCTTTGTTTCTAAACTAAAAGGCGATTTTATTAGCGAAAAAGTCGCGCTTAATAAATTATACGAAAAACAAAAAACGCTTATAGACGCATACACGCAAAATGGAATTTTTAACGGAAAAATAATCTTAAAAGCCACCGTTTATAACGATAAGGCGTACTGGTATGTTTCACTTAATTTTAACGACGGAAAAATAAAAGCACTTTTACTTGACGGCAAAACGGCCGAACTTTTAGCCGTTAAAGATTTATATTAAAATTTGGTAAAAAAAAGAAAGAGCAGTCCGTGTGACTGCTCTCTTTTTTTATAAAACACCTGCTAAAAGTGGATTGAGTGGGTTGATACCGTTCAATAAACTTTTTGCAACTATTGCTGGCGATACAGCGTTTAATACTGCTAAAACAACTAACGCGATTACTGCAGAGAACGCTACGCCGTATAAAAGGCCTAATATCCTATCAATTACTTTCATAAAAGAGCCTGCGCGTGAAAGTTTTTTCGCTAAAAGTTTTAATAACGCAAACACGATTGAAATCACGATAAAGAGTGCTACGACTGCGATAGCGTAACAAATAATATTAACTGCAAGCGACGGGATTTTTAACGCAAAGTCACCAACTACGCCTACAAGGCTATCAGATAAACCACCAAGCGAAGTTTCAAGCCCATCGAATATTCCCGTTTGTTTGATATAGCCAACCACAGGTGTTGATAAGAATACGATAAGAACGATTTTTGCAATAGTGAAAACGTTGCTTAACGCAAACTTATGAAAGCCTGCGATTAGGTTAATGAGCCCCATAAGCGCTACGAACGCTATGAGAGCGATATCAACCATATCCATATATTTCTCCTTAATCTTCTGCTTTTAACAAAAGTTATAATGCTACTTATAATGATAGTATATTATTTTATTAGCAATTTGTCAATAAATTACGCAAAACTTAATATATTTTATCACTATTTATGCTTATTTATTGAAATTATCTTTAAGCGAAACGATTTCCGACGCGATTTCACCGCTTTTTATCGTTAACTTTTTAAAATACCCAGTTCTTAAGAATTGGAACGCTTTATTTTCGTCAGCCGTCATAAAATACGGTTCAACCTTGCCGTTAAATTCGGTTACGCTTTCCTTGTTCATTCTTTCGGAAAAATCTTGACCCGAATATTCTTCGTCTTTTAACAAGTAGCCGTATTTTCTAATTTTAATATCAACAGCGTCTTCTGCGTTAACCCATTGGATTACGCCTTTTGCCTTAATACCAGAAGTATCGCTACCACTCTTTGAGTCAGGATAGTATGAACATAAAAGTTCTTTTGCCGTGCCGTCTTCGTTATATATTACTTCGTCGCACTTGATTATATACGCGTTTTTAAGACGAACTACGCCGTCAATTTTAAGTCTATGATATTTCGGTGGTGGGCAAAGCGAAAAATCGTCCGCGTCAATGTAAATATTCTTTGAAAAAGTAATTTTACGGGTCGGCTTATTTTCGTCGTTAGGATTGATATCAAAATCAAGTTCTTCGCTACCTTCGTAATTGGTTATCGTTACTTTTAACGGTTTTAATACAGCCATAGCGCGTTCAGCGTGAATATTTAAATATTCTCTAATGCACGCTTCAAGATAACTGATTTGAACTTCAGAATTTGCTTTTGCTACGCCGATACGAGCGCAAAAATCCTTTAACGCTTCAGCCGGAACGCCACGATTTCTTAAACCGGTTAAGGTTGGCATACGAGGGTCGTCCCAACCGTCTACCGAACCGTCTTCAACAAGTTTTTTAAGATATCTTTTACTCATTACAAGATTAGTTACGTTAAGGCGCGCAAATTCAATTTGTCTTGGTTTAGGGTTAAAGCCTAAAGTTATACCTACCCAGTCGTAAAGTGGACGGTGGTCTTCAAACTCTAAAGTACAAATAGAGTGCGTTACGCCTTGCATATAATCGCAAATTGGATGCGCGAAGTCGTACATAGGATAAATACACCATTTATCGCCAGCACGATAGTGGTGTTCGCGCAAAATTCTATAAATTACGGGGTCACGCATATTGATATTTGGCGAAGCCATATCAATTTTTACCCTTAAACATTTACTGCCGTCAGCGTACTTGCCATCACGCATTTCACGGAATAATTTAAGGTTTTCTTCCACCGTTCTGTTTCTATAAGGGGATTCCTTACCAGCCTCAGTTAAAGTACCACGGTTTTTACTGATTTCTTCCGGCGTCATATCACATACGAACGCGTTGCCAAGCATAATTTCTTTTTCAGCAAAAGCGTAAATATCGTCGTAATAGTCGGATGCGTAGGTAATTTTATCCCATTCAAAACCTAACCACTCAATATCTTTTTTTATTGCCTCAACGAATTCTTCCTTTTCCTTTGACGGATTAGTATCGTCTAAAAAGAGATTGCACTTGCCGTTATATTTATCTTTCATACCAAAGTTTATGCAAAGCGACTTTGCGTGACCTATATGAAGATAGCCGTTAGGTTCAGGTGGAAAACGCGTTTGAACGGCGTTTACCTTGCCCGTCGATAATTCGTCGTTAATGATTTGTTCAATAAAATTAGTTGCTTCGGTCATAAAAAACCCCAAAAATTATAATTTTTTAATTGATAGATTTATTATATCATAAATTTTTTAAAATAAAAAGCAAATAATATATAAATTCGTCCGTTTAGACGGGCTTTTTTGTTGACTAAAACGGCGTTTTGTTTTACAATTAGTAAAAACACGGCGTTTGCCGTTTACTTTTAAGGTGTTTTATGGAAGAAATTAAAATTAAAGCAACTATGGATAAACTCGTTAACCTTTGTAAAGGTCGTGGGATTATTTTCCCTGGCTCTGAAATTTACGGTGGTATGGGTAACACTTGGGACTACGGCCCTATCGGTGTTGAAATTAAAAACAATATTAAACGCGCTTGGTGGAAAAAGTTCGTTCAAGAAAGCGACAACTCTTTCGGTGTTGACGCTGCTATCTTAATGAACGCAAGAGTGTGGGATGCGTCAGGTCACACGGCGTCTTTTTCAGACCCGAAAATGGACTGCAAAGAATGTAAATCTCGTCACCGTGCCGATAACTTAATTGAAAACTATTCTAAAGGCGCTGTTAACCCTGACACTATGACGCAAGATGAAATGCAAGCGTACATCAACGAACACGAAGTACATTGTCCTATTTGTGGTAAGTTCAACTGGACCCCGATTAGAAACTTTAACCTTATGTTCCAAACCTCAAGGGGCGTTACCGACGATTCTACGAATACTATTTATCTTCGTCCTGAAACGGCGCAAGGCGAATTCGTTAACTTTTTAAATGTTCAAAGAACGACCAGAGCCAAAGTGCCTTTCGGCATCGGTCAAATCGGTAAAGCGTTCAGAAACGAAATTACCCCTGGTAACTTTATTTTTAGAACGATTGAATTTGAACAAATGGAACATCAATGGTTCTGTAAAGAAGGTACCGACGCTGAATACTACGCTTACTTTAAAAAGGCTGCGTGGGACTTTTTAACTTCTATCGGCATTAGCGAAGAACATTTAAGATATAAAGACCACGATAAACTTGCGCACTACGCTAAAGCGGCTTGTGATATTCAATATTACTTCCCTATGGGCTGGTCTGAACTCAACGGTATTCACAATAGAACTGACTACGACCTTTCACGCCACCAAGAATATTCTGGTAAATCAATGCTTTACACCGACCCTATTACTAACGAAAAATTCGTTCCGTACGTGGTTGAATATTCTATCGGCGCTGATAGACTTATGCTTGCAGTTTTATCTGAAGCGTATGATGAAGAAGTGCTTGAAAACGGTGAAACCAGAGTGGTTATGCACTTCCACCCTGCTATCGCTGCGTATAAGTGTGCCGTTCTTCCTTTACAAAAGAAAGAATTAGGTCCTAAAGCAACTGAACTTTATAGAAAACTTTGCAAGAAATTCCCTTGTACTTACGACGAAGCAGGTTCTATCGGCAAGCGTTATCGTAGACAAGACGAAATCGGTACGCCGTTCTCTGTAACCGTTGACTTTGATACCTTAAACGACAACACCGTTACCGTTAGAAATAGAGATACTATGGAACAAATCCGTTTATCAATCGACGAACTTGAAAACTATATTCAAAAAGCAATCGAACTTTAATAACTAAAAACACCGTGGTACACACCACGGTGTTTTTATTTTTTTAATTTTTAATTTTATAGTCTATCTTTTTTAGTTTTGATAAAAGTTCCGGCATGATTTCCATCGCTGATTTATAGCCTAAATCATACATTTCATTTTTTGCCGAATATTCGATAGGTTTATATTTAGTTAAATCGGGTTTAAGCATTATATCACAGTATTTATAGCCTTGCTCGGACGGGTTTAGTTTTCCCTTAAAATCTTTGTTATCGTACACCTTAAACGCTGATAAATCAACACCAACGATAAAGTCCGTCTTAAACGACTCTTTAACTCTATCTGCTGGAATTGAATTTGCGTACGCGCCGTCGATAAGCTTTCTACCTTCCGTATCGACTACGGGCTTAAAATACGGCATAAAACAACTTGACGCGCAAAGCGCCGTTGCCGTTTTACCGTTTGTGATTACGACTTCTTCAAAAGTTACGGCGTCGGTTGCGATTGCTAAAAACGGCTTTGAAAGTTCTTCAATATTCTTTCCACCGATTTCCCTATCAATTACTTTTTTAATACCCGACATATCCATATTATAAGGTATGCCTGTTAAAAGTTCTTTTAATGATAAGCCTGATATTAGTTCGTAAATATCGGTACTTGAATACCCGTCTGCATAAAAAGCACCGATTATACTACCGATACTCGTTCCCCCGATTGCGTCGAAAACGATACCGTTTTCTTCAAACGCTTTTAATGCGCCTAAATGAGCAAAACCTTTTGCCCCACCACTACCGAGCGCTAAGCCGATAATAGGTTTCTTTTTTTTGATAAAAAACGAAAATAATCCCACTGTTACTCACCTATAGGCGTATTTTCACCTTTAACGGTATCATCAAGTTCTACCACGCCGTCGTTTTTAGTAGAACTTTTTTTTGCTACTTTAACGATAAAAATTATTAAAAGTATTATCGCTAACGCTAAAAGCACCCATAAGATTATATCAACGTAATCTAAAAATAATTCCGCTAAAACGGAAATTATTAGCCCTGCAATTAAATTGCCAACGGCTACCGGCAATACGGCTTGTTTAAATTTTAACCTTAAAAACACGGCAAGCGCAGTACCCGTCCAAACACCCGTCATAGGAAGTGGTATTGCAACGAAGATAAATACCGTTAGCATTTTAATTTTATCTGCCGTAAATTTGCCGTCCTTTCGTTTGTCGATTTCCGACTTTGCTTTACTATCAAAATAATTTTCTACTCCGTTTGCAAATGCCCTAAAAAACTTTAATTTTTTTAATAAGTTCAAGACGGGAATAAGCAAAAAGAATATAACGAAAAACATTGCCGTTGAGCCTAAAAACGAGTATAAAAACGCTTGGAAAAAATTAAGCCCTGCCCCGCGCGCGAACATTATTGAGCCCTTTAATTCTATTAAAGGGACCATTGAACTTAACACGGTCGCCAGTTCTTTTCCTAAAGTATTGCTTAAAAATTTTATTAGTGCTTGCATTTATTTACCCGTTTTTGTTGGAATTTTCCGTTTTTTAAAGTATAATATTATATAGCAGTAATGTCAACTAAAAAAATCTGCTTTAGGTTTATATGGAATTAAACAAACTCGTTTCGGCAATGCGTAAGTGCGTAACCGATTACAAAATGATTAAAGACGGTGATAAAATTGCCGTGGGACTTTCGGGTGGTAAGGATAGCGTTGCGCTACTTACTATGCTCTCATATTATCAAAAATTTTCGCCCGAAAAATTTGAACTTATCGCTATTACCGTAGACTTATCTTTTACTGGCGCTAAAACCGACTATTCCCCTATGCAAAAATTGTGCGACGAACTTGGCGTGCCGTTCTTTTTAGAAAAAACCGAAATAGGCGAAATTGTTTTTGACGTTAGAAAAGAAAAAAGCCCTTGTTCGCTTTGTTCAAAAATGCGTAAAGGCGCGCTTTATTCGGCGTGTGTGAGAGAAGGTTGCAACAAGGTGGCGTTAGGGCATCATCGTGACGATATGATTGATACCTTTTTGCTTTCGCTTTTTTACGAGGGTAGACTTTCGACCTTTGCGCCGAAAAGTTTTTTAGATAAAACTGGATTAACGCTTATTAGACCGATGCTTTATATTGAAGAACGCAATCTACTTTCCTATGCTAAAACTTTACCAGTAGTTGAAAGTAATTGCCCTGCTAATAAGCACACCAAGCGTGAAGATATTAAACTTACCGTTAAAGAGATTGCCGATAAAATACCTAACGTTAGAGAGATGATGTTTACGGCTTTAACGCACCCCGAAAGGTATAACCTATTCGATAAATATAAAAACGAAATTGATAAAATATAACGAATTTAAAAATAAAAAACCACCGCGTTTGCGGTGGTTATTTTTATTATATTTGAGTTATGGTTGTTTTGTTAAACGCCGTGCTTGCAACTGTCGTAGCAGTGAAATTGATTTCTAAATCACCTAAATTGTAGAAAGCATAGCCTTCGATAGTGTCAACCGATACTGCCGTTACTTTTTGAAGATTTGATAAATTTTCATCACTTTCTGATGCGAAAGCAAATTCGCCGATAGTTTTTACCTTTGGTAAATTGATTTCAGTACCCTTGAAAGAATAGAACGCTTTTTCGCCAATCGTTTCAATATCGCTTGCGTTAGCACCGAAAGTTACCGAAGTTAATCTCTTGCAACTTGCAAATGCACTTGCGCCAATTTCCGTTACTGTTTCAGGCATAGCAAATTCGGTAATTAAAGTACCACTGAACGCGCCTTGACCGATTTTATCAACGTTACCAGTTACGGTAATTTTGCTAACTGGTAAATTAGCAAATGCGTTTTGTGGGATTGAATAAGCGTCAGCACCCTTATAATCAATAACGATTTCATTTAAGGTTGCAGGAATATAATAGGTTACTTCCGTCGCGCCGTCGTCTGCTTTAGCCGTTACTGCTAAAGAACCGTCAAATTCAGTAGTGCCGAAAAGTGATGCTACTAATCTTGCGTCGTTAACAGCGCCAACTTTTTGACCTGCAAACGGTAAAACGAGTTTTTTAAGACTGGTCATGCCTGCAAACGCGCCTTTACCGATTTCGGTTACGTTATCTTTTACGATAACGGTTTCAAGCGTTGCGTTGTTTTTAAAAGCATAGTCGCCGATTTTGGTTACGGTTGCTTTTGCACCTGTTGAAGTAGTGTAGCCGTCCGTTTCACCAACGGTTAATTCTTTAACGTTCTTTTCAGCAGAATAACTTTTTACGTAGTATACATCCCCTGACTTTTTAATGAGCAAGCCCGTAGTGCCGTTAGCGTTAGAAGAATCATCACAGCCGATTACGGTAAGCGCAGTTAAAAGACAAAGCGCTATACATATTGCAATTTTAATAAACTTTTTCATATAAACTCCTATATAAAGATATAAAAAGGCATTTTATTTACCAAATGATTTTAACATAAATAAAAGCGTTTGTCAATATATAGATATTTTATTTTTAAAAAGATTGATTTTTTTTGACCTTTTTACAAAATGACTTCCCCGTTAAACCAACTTTTGAAAAATCCGTTGGTGTTTGCACCTATTTTTTCAAAAACCCCCACCAAACTATCAGGCGTTGCTATTTTGTACGAATAATCGGTTGCGTACTTTTTTAAGCCGTTAAAAAATGCCGTATCCCCTACTGCCGTTCTTAAATAATCAAACATTAGCGCGCCTTTTATGTACACGATATTCACATACTCGTAAGAACCACTAAACTCTTTTAGTGAACGGAGCATTGAGGTGTCTTTCTTGCCGAAAATTTTATCGTATATGCTACAAAAAGTCGAATAACTTTTATGCGCCGTCCCTATTAGTTCTGTTCTGGTTACTTGGTATTCTGGATTTTTTTCATAGAATAAAACTACGGAATATTCCGTTAATCCCTCGTCTAAAAATGCGTGGGATATTTCGTCGTTACCGACTAAAGAATACCACCATTGATGAGCCGTTTCGTGAACGGCAACTTCTTCAATAACAGCCTTATCGGTTAAAGCGTCGCTAATCATTGATAAACAAGGGTATTCCATACCACCCTCTATAAAGCCGGTTTGACATAACGAATAGGTTTTGTACGGGTAGTTTATAAAGGCGTTAGAAAAGGTTTTTATCGCCTTTACGCTAATATCTAAAGTGTCTTTCGGCGTCAAATCGTTATAGTAATAATAGTTTATCGTTACCCCGTTTTCCGTTTTTGTCAATAGGTCGAACTCACTTGATAAAACGAACGCGAAATCACGCGCTTTTTTAAGCGTATACGAATAGGTCTTTTTATCGCCTTTTTCAGTCGCGTTTATAAGTTCGCCACTACTGCAAACGGTCAAGTTTGACGATACCGTTATGCTTGTTTTATAGTCCGCAACCTCCGAATAGAACGGGTCGCCTATCGCGTAATAAACGCATTCTTTAAACGCGCCGTTTTCCACAGCGCAAAGCACGGGGTAAAAGTTTCCTAAATTTACAGTTTTATCGTTGTAGCCCGTGCGCGAAAGAACGTTAGCAAGATGCAAAGAAAAATAAATTTTTACCGTTACGCTTTCTTCTGGATAAAGAGTATCTTTTAATTTAACGATTAAAATGTTTTCATCTTCACCACCGATTGAGTAGGCTATTTTTTCACCGTCGAATTCTACTGCTGAAACTTCCATTTTGCCGTAACTTTCGCCGTTATAATACGCCGTTAGGTCTTGACCACTTAAAATAGGTTTAAATTTTGCGTCTTTTCTAAACGCGTTGCCGAATAGGTTGAATTTTAACTCGTTAAAAGCGTTTTCGCTATCGTTTTTAAAAGTTACCGTTTCGTAGCCCGATAAAACTTTTTCCGTTTCGTCATACGTAACGCATATGTCGTAAAAATTAGAAGTCGTGTCTTTACTACAACCACACGACGAAAAGGTAATACCACAACAAACAAATAAAATTAAAGAAAGTAAAAGCGCCGTTTTTTTCATAAAAAACTCCCGAAAATAATATTTTTAATATTATATTCAGGAGATTTTTAGTTTATTCGTTTTTTACTTTGCGTCTATTACCAAATATTTTTCAGGATTGATATATTCGCCGTCTTCAAGCGTTTGAAAATGCAAGTGCGCGCCGTCTTTATATTCTTGACGATTAGTGGTTGATACTTTGCCGATAATATCGCCTGCTTGAACTTTTTTGCCGACGCTGATATCCTCAACGCTTTCAAGTGAGTTGTACACGGTGAAAAGTCCATTGCCGTGGTCGATAGTTACCGTTACACCTTGCGTGATACTTTCGGTTACGTTACTTACTTCACCTTCGTATACGGCGAAAACGTCAGAACCTTCATCAGCGATAAAATCAAGCGCTAAGTGCGAAGAATATCTACCTAAGGTTTGATTAAACACGGGTACTAACGAATAGCCTTTTGATAAAGTGCCGTCAACAGGCATAATAAAAGTTACCGTTTTAACGGTTGGTTCACTTGGCGTTTCTATTGAGCCTGAAGGACTTTCGTTATCTTCGTCTTCAATCGACGCGTTTAGATTTTTACCGACACTTCCTTTATTTATGCTTAACGCAAGCGCAAGCGATACTGAAAGTGCTACTAATAACGATATACACGCTATTAAAAATAAAATTTTTCTTCCCTTTAAGTTTACGGATTGTTTGTTCACTTTGTGCCTCCAAAAATTTCTTACCTTTTTTATTGACCAAAGTTTTTGCTTTTATACCTGTTTTTTTAATTTTTTTATTTACGCTAAAATCATATATAAAGCGTAAAAAAGTACCAAAACTATAAGTGGTAGAATAGAATAAATAATTCTTTTTATCATACTTTTGTTATTAACTTTTAATATTTTTTTATTCAATATTATCAAAACCGATTAAAATATGTAAAAAAATATCAAAATTTGCTTAATTTTAACATAATTTTTAAAAAAACCTATTGAAATTATTTAAAATAGTGATATAATAATAGTAAATAAACAGGAGGGCCATTTTGTATGAATAAGAGTGATTTAATCAGAGACGTGGCAAACAGAGCGGGCATCACATTAAAAGACGCTACGGATTATTTCGACGCGGTTATTGACGCTATTACTGAAAACCTTAAAAATGGTGAAAAAGTTCAAATCTCAGGGTTTGGTACTTTTGAAACCAAATCTAAACCTGCAAGAGAAGGCGCAAACCCTAAAACTGGCGAAAAAACAATTTTTGATGGTCATATTCGCATTCCCAAACGTGAGATTGAAGGTAAATCTTTTTATGAAAAGATTAATGCGCTTTTAGGTAAGTTGCGTGCTGAGATTCTTGACCGCATTAGAACCGAAACACCAAATAA
>JAGCMG010000043.1 GCA_017646555.1 Clostridia bacterium
AGTAGCAACTTGTTCGCGTCACACGCAACCTTATTGCGATAGCCATTTGCGTGTTCGACCTTTAATTTAATTTAAAAATAAAAAAACCACCAATAAATTGATGGTTTTTGGCAGGGGAGACGCGATTCGGTTTCGTCAGAAAGTAGCAACTTGTTCGCGTCACACGCAACCTTATTGCGATAGCAATTTGCGTGTTCGACCTTTAATTTAATTTAAAAATAAAAAAACCACCAATTACTTGATGGTTTTTGGCAGGGGAGACGCGATTCGAACACGCAACCTACGGTTTTGGAGACCGCTACTCTACCGTTGAGCCACTCCCCTAAAAGCGTAATAATTATATAACAAATGGCGATATAAGTCAAGGAATTTTAATAGAAAATATAAATATAAAACGGAATTTATAATGAAAAAGGTTACTATCTATACAGACGGGGCGTGTTCCTATAATCCAGGGCCTGGTGGGTATGCGTCAATTTTAATGTATAACGGCGTTGAAAAAGTAATAAGCGGTGGCGAAAACGAAACTACTAATAACCGTATGGAAATTTTAGCGGTTATAACTGCGTTAAAAGCCTTAAAAGAACCGTGTGAAGTTGACCTTTACAGCGATTCACAATACGTTGTGGATGCATTTGATAAAGGCTGGATTTATAACTGGCAAAATAATAACTGGAAAACTTCGGGTAAATCACAAGTTAAAAACGTTGAACTTTGGCAAGAACTTTACTCTTTAACAAAAATTCATAAAATAAATTTTATTAAAGTTAAAGGTCACGCTGATAACGAGTTTAATAATAGGTGTGATAAAATTGCTAGAGAAGAAGTTAAAAAATTATTAAAAGTTGAGTAAGTTTTTTTAAATATTTAATATACTATTAGTATGATTAAGAAAACTTACCCGTTAAAATTATCAATAAATTTATTTTTCATACTAATTTTAGGCTTGACTACACTTATATTCGGCATTTCTTATATTAAGTCGTCAAGCATTTTTATTATAAACAAATATAATAGTATTTTTCAAGCGATTTTTACCGTTATTATGTCTGTAATAACGACGGCTACAATCATATTTTCATTTACTAAAAACAAGTTTTTATATAAATTGTCGTTTGCAACCATTATATTTTTATTAATAATGGCTTTAGGTTTTTATCTCCTTAAAAAATCAAGTTTTTTTGATAAAGTTGATTCGGTAGAAGACCTTAAAATCTTTATAAACGGATTTGGATTTTACGCTGATTTAGCATTTATTTTAGTACAATTTTTGCAAGTTGCTTTACTTCCTATACCAGCCGTTATAACTATTGGAGCAGGAGTTTTAATATTCAGTCCGTTAAAGACTATTATTTTAAGTTCTATTGGCATAATCTTTGGCTCAATTACGGCTTTTTTTATAGGTAGAGTATTAGGTAATAAAGTAGTTTCCTGGTTAGTCGGTAAAGAAAAGTTAGAAAAATGGGTCAAAACACTTAAAGGTAAAGATAAAATTATCTTGACAACTGCATTTTTATTGCCGTTTTTCCCAGATGACGTACTATGTTTTGTTGCGGGGATTTCGTCGATAAGTTCACAATTTTTTATTATTATGACCGTTATTACACGCTTAATAACTATAAGTTTTACGACTTTTTCGCTAAATAACAGTTTTATACCATATAACACTTGGTGGGGAATCGTTATTTGGCTAATAATTTTTGCCATAACGATATATTTAGTAATTTTTGTAACTAAAAATGGCAAAAAAATTGAAAAAACGTTTAATAAATTCTTAAAAAACAAACGGAAAAAAGATGAAAAAAAACATAATTCATTGTGATTTAAATAATTTTTTCGCGTCGGTAGAGGCCATTGATGAGCCCGAATATAAAAACCGACCGTTTGCCGTGTGCGGTAGCATAGAAAACCGTCACGGCATTATTTTAGCGAAAAACGAACTTGCTAAAAAAGCAGGAATCACCACGGGTATGACGCTAAGTAAAGCAAAAAACCTGTGTAAAGACCTAATAACAGCCGAAAGCAATTACAATAAATATCTAATTTATTCAAAAAAAGTTCGCGATATTTACGAGCAATACACCGATAAAATCGAATCATTTGGAATAGACGAGGCTTGGTTGGATTTAAGTGATTTAAAAGAAAATCCTTTCAATATTGCCTTAAAAATAAAAGAGCAAGTTAAAAATGAATTAAATCTAACTATTTCGGTTGGAATAAGTTTTACTAAACCGTTTGCAAAACTTGCGTCTGAATTAAAAAAACCCGACGGAATTACCGTAATAGATAAGTCAAATTACAAACGAATACTTTATAAACGGGATGTAGGGGACCTTCTTTTTGTCGGCAAAAAAATTAAGAAAAAACTTAACGATATTAATATTTTCACTATCGGTGAACTTGCTAACGCGTCGCCGTTACTACTTGCAACAACCTTAGGTAAATGGGGTAGTGTATTATATTCGTTCGCAAACGCAACGGATAACGAAAAGGTCGTTCCAAATACAATCGAAGAGCCCGCAAAATCAATAGGGAATTCAACGACTTCTTACCGTGATTTAGAAAATAATGACGATATCGATATATTATTTAGAACTTTAGCCGAATCAGTTGTTGAACGAACTTTATCGAGCGGTTTTTCTAATCCAAGCACTCTATCGATAACTATTAAAGATAATAAATTAAACTCTTTTACAAAAAACACTTCGCTAACAGGCTGTGTTTTAACGGTAAAAAATATTCATATACAAGCCTTTAGTCTATTTAAAGACAGTTATTCTTGGGAAAACCCCGTCCGCGCGCTTGGTATTACCCTTTCTGGGTTTAACAAAAACGAAAAAGACACCGTTCTTGATAAAAACTCCAAAAAACAGCGCGATTTAGAGAACGCCATCTTAAAACTTTCAAAAAAGTTTGGCAAACACACCGTTAAAAGTGGAATTTCTTTAATTGATAAAAAATTAGTGGACCAAAATTTTCACGATAAGGGAATTTCCGATTAAAACCCCCTTGCATTTTTTTAATAAATATAGTATTATATTTTATGTATATAAAAAAGGGGGGCGAAAAATTGAACCTATTACTTACTAATGACGATGGCGTAAATGCAATAGGCGTAAGAAAACTTGCAAAAGCCCTTTCTAAAAAACATAATGTTATAATAGTTGCACCAAATAGTAACTGTTCGGGCTTTTCACAATCTCTAACCGTAAGAAAAACGATAACTTTTAAAAAAACGGTTTTTGACGACGGTATCGAAAGTTATACCGTGTGTGGAACGCCTACCGATTGTGTTAAAATAGCGCACCATTTATTAAAAGACTTTAAAATCGACGCCGTAATTTCAGGTATAAACGACGGATTTAATATAGGAACGGACGTGTTTTATTCTGGAACGGTTGCCGCAGCAACTGAAGGCGCGATATTGGGATATAAAGCAATTGCGTTTTCAATTCCTTATAATGCTGAAGAATATATCGATTTTTACGCACAAAAAAGTGCCGACTTTGTAGATGAACTTCTAAATTTTGACAACACCGTATGGAACGTCAATTTTCCAGGCTGCAATCCTAACGAAATTAAAGGTGTAAAATTTACGCCTGTCGGCGTTGTTGAATATGCTGATAGATATGAAAAAACGGGGGAAAACTCTTACTTTTTAACAGGGGAACTAATTCGTTCAAAAAAGAATAATCCTGATTGCGACTCTGAACATATATTAAACGGTTTTATAACAATTTCGCCGATTAGCACAGACAAAACTGACTATAAAATATTAAAAACGGTACAAAAATGAAAAAAATCGTAGTAATAGGCGGTGGCCCAGCCGGTATGATGGCTGCTATTTCCGCTAAAGAAAACGGTGCAAAAGTAGTTTTACTTGAAAAAAATGAAAAATTAGGCAAAAAACTTTTTATAACTGGAAAAGGTCGATGCAATTTAACTAATAATTCCGATATTGACAACGTCTTAAAAAACGTCGTTACAAATTCAAAATTCGTTTATTCAGCGCTAAACGCTTTTCCGCCAGAAAAAGTTTTAGAATATTTTGAAGGCTATGGATTATCGTTAAAAACAGAACGAGGGAATAGAGTTTTTCCAGCAAGCGATAAATCAAGCGATGTTATTAAAACGTTTAATAAAATACTTTTTAAACTTGGCGTTGAAGTAATGCTAAATCAAAAAGTTACGTCACTTATAACTAAAAACGGTGTAATTGTAGCCATAAAAACGGAAAAAACAATAATTTATTGCGACGCAGTTATTTTAGCAACTGGTGGTATTTCGTATACACTTACTGGGTCAACAGGGGATGGATTTGAATTTTCTAAAAAAGTTGGACATACTGTCACTAAACTTTTGCCGGCGCTTGTTGGAATTGAAACGCACAATAAACTTTTGCATTTTAATTCGCCTTTGCAACTTAAAAACGTAAGTTTAACGGTAAAGAATAACGACAAAGTAATTTACACCGAACTTGGTGAACTTTCGCTTGAAAACTACGGGTTATCAGGTCCGATGGCAATAACAGCATCGTCACTTATCAATAAACTTGATTTTAAGTTCGTATCGCTAATATTAGACTTAAAGCCTGCACTTAATCACGATAAATTAAACGCAAGAATACTTCGCGAAATAAATGAAAACGGCTATATAACTTTTACTGAGTTACTACAAAAACTTTTACCAGTAAAATTAGCCGCATACTTTGAAAAGACTTTAAATATCAATCCGTCTATTAAAATTTCAAAATTGACGGCAATTGAACGCGAAAAACTTGTTAATTTGCTAAAAAATTTAGTAATTTTACCTAAAAAGTTACGGAAAATCGACGAAGCAATAGTAACAAGTGGTGGTGTTTCGGTTAAAGAAATAAACCCTAAAACAATGCAAAGTAAATTGATAAATAATTTATTCTTTGCTGGTGAAATCATTGACATAGACGCTTTAACAGGCGGATATAATATACAACTTGCCTTATCAACAGGGTTCGTTGCTGGCAAATATTCTTCTAAGGAGTAAACATGAAAAAATTAGTTATAGCACTTGACGGTCCGTCAGGCAGTGGTAAAAGTACCGTCGCAAAAATCTTATCTGATAAATACGATATTTTATATCTTGATACCGGCGCTATGTACCGTGCAACAGCATTAAAAGCGTTAAAACTTGATATTGATACCTTGGACGAAAAAGGCGTGGCAACTTTTATTGACAACATTGACCTTGAAATCAAATACATAAATAAAACGCAACACACCTTTTTAGATGGGGAAGACGTTTCCTTAAAAATTCGCGAACCACACGTTTCAATGGCAGCGTCAAATATTTCAAGTCTTAAATGCGTTAGACTTAAAATGGTTGAAATGCAAAGAAAAATAGCAGGTGATACTGCTTGCGTTTTAGACGGTAGAGATATCGGTTCATACGTTTTACCAAACGCTCCGTATAAATTTTATATTACGGCATCATCAACCGTTCGCGCAAATAGACGCGTTAAAGAACTTATCGAAAGAGGTTTTGATGTTGAGTTTGATAAAATACTTGCCGAAATTGAACAACGCGATTATAACGACAAAAATCGTGATTTTTCGCCACTTGTTTGCCCGAAAGATGCCGTTATCGTTGATACTTCGGATATGACGATAGAACAAGTTATAGAAACCATTTCAAGTGAGATTGAGAAAAAATGATTTTAGTTTTAAGAAAAATTGCCGAAAAACTCATTAAGTTCTTTTATAGAGTAAAAATTTACGGGAAAGAAAACGTGCCGGATGGGGGCGTTATGATTGTATGTAATCACTTTTCTATTTTAGACCCTGTATTTTTGCTTTCTGTTTATTCTAAAAAAGACGTGTGCTTTTTATCTAAAAAAGAGGCGACTGATAAAGGCGCATTTGGCAAAGCACTTATAAAAGCAGGCGCAATCCCTGTTGATAGAGAAAAACCAAGTATGGAATCAATAATTACTTGCGTAAAAACTCTTAAAAACGGTCAAAAATTAGTACTTTTCCCAGAAGGCACAAGAAATAAAACGGGCACAAACGAAATTCAACCGATAAAAGCAGGCGCAGCGATATTCGCTATCAAGGCAAAAACGCCAATTTTACCTGTGGCAATCTTAA
>JAGCMG010000044.1 GCA_017646555.1 Clostridia bacterium
CAAAGAGCGCGTCGTTAAAAGTATTCGTGTAGCCACTTGTCCTTTTTCCGCAATAGCCCTTAGTTACACCTGCTAAAAGCGCGACTAATAAAAATAGATAGCCCATAACTTTCCTTTTATTTAATATTTTTAATCGTTTAGATTATATCACTTTCTTATTTTTATTGCAAGAAAATATTTAAATTTACCGTTTATCTTTTATGATAACTTTACCTTAAAATTAAATATGGTCAAGTTTCATTATACCGTTATACGTAAAAAGCACCCACACGGGTGCTTTTTTTGTTTTTTGATATTAATAGTTATAACCAGCTGTTAATGCTTTAACGTTTGCTTCTAACAAGTCTTGGTGACGAGCAGAAACAACTTTTTTCATTGCTTCACAAGCGTTTTCTAAAGTAACGATACCCGTTTCTTTAATCATTTTACCAACCATTATCATATTAGCAAGGGTTGGAATACCAAGTTCGTTTGCAAGTTTAGTTGCTGGAATATAGTATGCGTTTACGTCGTTTCTAACGGCTTCACGCGCGATTAAAGTGCTATCGATTACGATTTTACCGCCTTTTACAACGTCCTTTTCATACTTATCGAAAGAAGGTAAATTCATAACGATAAGAACGTCAGGCTTAGCAACGATAGGCGAACCGATAGGTTCGTCGCTAATAATAACGCTACAGTTTGCCGTACCACCACGCATTTCAGGGCCGTAAGACGGTAACCAACTAACTTGTTTATCTTCAAAAAGACCTTCGTAAGCAAGACATTTACCTGCAAAAAGTACGCCTTGACCACCGAAACCTGCTATAAGAATTTGTGTAGTCATAATTATTCCCCCTTTTCGTCGGCGCTTCTATCTTTATACACGCCAAGTGGATAATAAGGTATCATTTTTTCGTCAACCCATTGAAGTGCCTTTTGTGGCGTTAAACCCCAGTTGGTAGGACAGGTTGAAACGACTTCGATAAGTGAAAAGCCTTTGCCTTCAACTTGATTACGGAAAGCCTTTAAGATAGCCTTTTTAGCGTTCTTAACGTTCTTAACGTTGTTAACGGCAACTCTTTCGATATAGTAAGGCGCGTCAAGTGTAGAAAGCATTTCGCTAACCTTAATAGGAAGACCTTGCGTTTTAGGGTCTCTACCGTATGGCGAAGTTTGGGTTACTTGACCTGGTAATGAAGTAGGCGCCATTTGACCACCCGTCATACCGTAGATAGCGTTATTTACGAATATAATCGTAATATTTTCGTTACGGGTTGCAGCGTGAACGGTTTCAGCCATACCGATTGATGCAAGGTCGCCGTCACCTTGATAAGTAAAGATAACGTTATCAGGCATTGCTCTTTTTAAGCCGGTAGCGACTGCTGGCGCTCTACCGTGAGCGGCTTCAACCATATCGCAAGCAAAATAGTCGTAAGCCATAACGGCGCAACCAACTGGCGCTACGCCGATAGTTTTGCCTTCAACGCCAAGTTCGTCAAGCGCTTCGGCTACGAGGCGATGAATAATGCCGTGCGTACAGCCTGGGCAATAGTGTAAAGGCTTATCCGTTAATGAATTAGGTTTCTTAAAAACGTACATTATTTTGCCTCCTTAGTAAGATTGATAATAGATTCAAGCACTTGTTCAGGTGATGGAATCATACCACCGGTACGACTGCAAAGTTTAACCGGTTTTTTACATTCCGTTGCAAGACGAACGTCTTCAATCATTTGACCCATAGAAAGTTCAACTGAAAGGAAACCTTTTACCTTGTCAGCAGTTTGTTTTAATACTTTATTTGGGAACGGCCATAAAGTAATCGGTCTAATAAGACCTACTTTTACGCCTTGTTTTCTTGCTTCGATAACGGCGTTTTTAGAAATACGCGACGCGATACCGAACGCTACTACGCAGTATTCTGCGTCGTCCATCATAAATTCTTCATATAAACATTCGTTTTCTTCAATAACCTTGTACTTTTCAAAACGCTCAATATTAGTTCTTTCAAGTTCTTCAGGGTTAAGATATAAAGAATTGATAATATTATGTTTTCTCTTATTTTGCGTGCCTCTTACTGCCCAAGGTTTTTCAATTTCTTGAACGGTGGTTTCAGGAAGTTCAACAGGTTCCATCATTTGACCCATTGTGCCGTCTGCTAAAAGCATAACGGGCATTCTATACTTATCAGCCGTATCGAACGCTTTGATGGTGTAGTCAGCCATTTCTTGAACTGATGCAGGCGCGTAAACGATTAAACGATAGTCGCCGTGTCCACCACCCTTAGTTGCTTGGAAGTAGTCGGATTGTGATGGTTGAATACCACCAAGACCTGGGCCACCACGTTGTACGTTGACGATAAGTGCAGGTAAATCTGCACCGGCGATATAAGAAATACCTTCTTGTTTTAAAGATACCCCTGGGCTTGAAGAAGACGTCATTACTCTAAACCCAGCGCCAGCCACGCCGTATACCATATTGATTGCCGAAATTTCACTTTCTGCTTGTAAGAAAGTACCACCTATTTTAGGCATACGCTTTGCCATATAAGCAGCAATTTCCGTTTGAGGTGTGATAGGATAACCGAAATAATGACGGCATCCTGCTTTAATAGCGGCTTCCGCTATTGCTTCGTTACCTTTCATCAAAACTTTGCTCATAAATTACCTCACTTTTCAACCGTAATTACGCAGTCTGGGCACATAGTGGCACAAAACGCGCAAGCGATACATTTTTCTTGGTCTGTAATTTCTGCAGGAGAATGACCTTTAGCGTTGATTTTATCTTTCGCAAGAACGATAATCTTCTTTGGACAAGCCTCAACACAAAGGGAGCATCCTTTACACAAATCGGAATTAAAAGTTACCTTTGCCATAAGTTTTCTCCTTATTTTTTGCTATTTTTTTGCCGTAAATAGCCAAGTTTTTAATCTTTAATATCAAAATATTTTTCTTGCAAAGTAATTTCCATTAAATTTTCGGCAATTACCCCTGTTTTATCAACGACGGTCGTCGCTATAATAGGAAGATTAGTCTTTTTAGACAATTCGTTTGCCCTTTCGATAGTTGCGTTTATCGCCTCTGCCGTGGTTTGATTGCCTAAATTTGAATTGTTTATTATTGCCGTGAATTTTATTTTGCAAGCACTTTCAATTTCACGCATAACTTCTATCGCCTCGTCAGCCGTGGTAGTGAGTGGACGGTAAAAGTTTGCTACGAAAATCATTTCGTAATCGTTTTCTTCTAAAATATACGGGGTATATCTACCAAGCGCGTATGCGCCACGGTCGTCACCACCGATATCCATAACGGCGTAAAAATCTTTTCTTTGCACTAAACTGTACGCTTGTTGTGGAAGGGCTGGCAAGTCAACGTTACTGTTTGCAAATGCTGGGGAAATAAGTTCTATCCCCTTTTCTTTAAGCAGTTTTTCGCTATCTTTCGTTCTAAAATACGGATTGACTATGTCAAGGTCTGCCATTTTAACCGAAAGCCCCTTTTCACGCATAGAAAGCGCAAAGTTTACGGCAAGGTTGGTTTTACCACTACCGTAATGCCCTAAAAACATCGTTACGCGCTTGTATTTATAATCGCTAAAATTAGCCATTGCAAACGACGATGCTCCAACCGTTTTCGTCTTTTACCTTGCCCCATTGAATACCGGTAAGGTTATCGTAAAGTTTTTGGGTTACTTGACCTATTTGGTTATTTGAAACCATATATTCTTCGCCGTTGTATGCTAAAAAGCCGATAGGCGATACTACTGCAGCAGTACCCGTGCCCCACGCTTCTTCTAAAGTGCCGTTCTTTGCAGCCTCGAAAAGTTCGTCTACGGAAATAAGTCTTTCTTCTACTTCGTAGCCCCAACCCTTTAAGAGTTCTAAACAAGATTTTCTGGTAATACCAGGAAGAATTGAGCCAGTGAGCGCAGGCGTTACGATTTTGCCGTTGATTTTGAACATTACGTTCATAGCGCCAACTTCTTCGATATATTTTCTTTCAACGCCGTCAAGCCATAATACTTGGGTATAGCCGTTCTTTTCAGCGCGTTGACCTGCTCTTAAACTTGCAGCGTAGTTACCACCACATTTAGCGTAACCGGTACCACCCCTAACTGCTCTTACGTCTTCCGATTCGATAGCGATTTTAACAGGCTTAATGCCTTCTGCATAATACGCGCCAACCGGTGAACAAATTACCACGAACACTGCGTTATTTACTGCGTGAACGCCAAGGTGTGGGTCGTTACCGTAAATGTACGGACGAATATAAAGCGAAGTGCCTTCGCTACGTGGAATCCAGTCTTTTTCAAGTTCAACCAAAGTTTGTAAAATATCAAGACAGCCTTCTTCGTCAAGTTGTGGTAAACATAAACGTTCAGCACTGGTATTTAAACGCTTAACGTTTTCAAGTGGTCTAAAAAGTCTAATCGTGCCGTCAACTGCGCGATATGCTTTCATACCTTCGAAAATTTCAGCGCCGTAGTGGAAAACGGTTGATGCTGGGTGGGTAGGAATAGGCCCAAACGGCACTATTCTTGCGTCGTGCCAGCCTTCGTCTTTTGAATATTCCATAATAAACATATGGTCGGTGAAAATTTTACCAAAACCGAGTTTGCTTTCATCAACTGGTTTTTGTTTAGGAGTAGTTGTTTTTGTAATTTTGATATCGTATTTCATATCTATATCTCCATTTATTGATTTTAAGTTTATTATAACTTATTTCTTTGAATTTTTCCGCTTACCGTCTTAGGAAGTTCATCTCTAAACACGACTACCCTTGGGTATTTATAAGGTGCGGTTCTTTGTTTAACGTAGTCTTGAATTTCTTTCTTTAATTCTTCGGTAGGTTCGGTGCCTTTTGTTAAAACGATACTTGCTTTAACTACTTGACCACGAACTTCGTCAGGCATTGCCGAAACCCCACATTCTAATACGTAAGGAAGTTCCATAATAACGTTTTCGATTTCAAACGGTCCTATACGATAGCCCGAAGATTTAATAACGTCGTCAACACGGCCAACGTACCAAAAATACCCGTCTTCATCACGCCAAGCAGTATCGCCGGTATGATATAAGCCGTCGCGCTTACATTCTGCCGTCTTTTCGTCGTCGGTATAGTAGCCCTTGAATAAACCACACGGGTCACCCTTTGAAATATCGATACAAATTTCGCCCGTTTCGCCGACTGCAACCGTTTTACCGTCGCCGTCAACGAGTTTAATGTTATAAAGTGGAACGGGTTTACCCATTGAGCCAAGTCTAGTTTTAGTACCGGTAAGGTTTGCTACGGCAACCGTCGTTTCCGTTTGACCGAAACCTTCCATAATTTGTAAGCCGGTAGCCTTTTCGAACTGACGGAACACTTCAGGATTTAACGCTTCACCAGCCGTCGTCATATGTTCGATTGAAGATAAATCAAAACGCGAAAGGTCTTGTTTTATCATCATGCGTAGCATCGTAGGTGGCGCACAGAAAGTCGTAATATTGTATTTAGCAAACATAGGTAACATTTCGTTAGCGTCAAATCTATCGAAGTCGTAAACGAAAATACCTGCTTCAGACAACCATTGACCGTAAATTTTACCCCAAGCGGCTTTTGCCCAGCCCGTATCGGAAATGGTTAAATGTAAACCGTCCGGATTTACTGCTTGCCAGTATTTTGCCGTTATAAAATGCCCTAACGGATATTTATAACAATGCGTTGCAATTTTTGGATAGCCAGTCGTGCCAGAAGTAAAATACATAAGCATAGGGTCGTCGCCACAAGGTGAGTTTTCATCCCTATTGAGTTTGCCCGTGTAAAGACAGTATTCTTCGTCGAAACTTCTCCACCCGTCCCTTTTAGCGTTTACGATTAACTTATGTTCAAGCGTAGGGGTTGAAATTTCTGCCTTTTCGATTTCTTCAGGAACGCCGTCGTCAGGTGTAGAAATAATCATTTTTACGCCTGCTTTGTTTATTCTATAAGTAATGTCTTTTTCTTTAAGTTGGTTCGTTGCAGGTATTGCAACTGCGCCTAACTTATGTAAAGCAGTCATTATAAACCAGAATTGATAATGGCGCTTTAATATAAGCATAACTTTATCGCCTTTTTTTATGCCGAGCGATTTAAAGTAGTTTGCCGGTTGGTTGGAATATCTTTTAATATCGGTAAAAGTAAACCTTTTTTCGTTAAAGTTTTTATCAACGTGAAGCATTGCCACTTTTTCAGGCTCTCTTTCCGCGATAGCGTCAACGACGTCAAAACCAAAGTTGAAAGTTTCTTCGTTATTAAAAGAAATTTCTTTAAGCGCGCCGTTATCGTCTTCAATAGGTCTAATAAACTTTTTCCATACCCTATCTTCGTCAGCGATTGACTTTTTCATAGGAATATCGATAAGTTGTCTTGACCCTGCGTGAATAATTTTATCAATAGGCTCACTCGTAGGGTTTAATACGATTGCATAGAAAACACAATCTTCGCCGTCGGCTGCAACCATACCGTGTGGCATAGAACTATCGTAATAAATACTGTCGCCTTTACGAAGTAATTCTATATGGTCGCCAACTTGTACTCTTAACGCACCCGATATAACTATATCTAATTCTTGACCTTCGTGCGTTGTGAGTTCGATTTGTTGACTGTTAGATTTTTCGTTATAGTCGCAAATAACGTAAAGTGGTTCGGCAATACGGTTTTTAAATGCCGATGCAAGGTTATAATAAGTCATTCCGTGCGCTTTTTGGATTTTTTGACCTTCGCCTTGACGGGTAACGGTATAACCTGCTAATTTAGGGCTTGTACCCTCGATAATATCGGTTACGTCTACGTTAAGTGCTTGCGCGCAACGATATAAAAACGCGAAGTTTAAGTCGCTATTACCTTGTTCACACAATAAATATTCGTCTTCACTAACGCCGGTCTTTTGCGCCATTTCTAAAACTGAAAGACCAACGATTTCACGCAAGGTTTTAATTCTTTGCGCCATTTCCTGAATTTTATATTCAAGAGAATTTAAATTGTCCATTAACTCCTCCTTGGGCTAAAACAAACACTCGCCCCAAAAAACTTTTGAGACGAGCGTCAATATACCCGCGGTACCACTCAAATTGCGCTTTATTAGCGCCACTTCAGGTTACTATAACCCTTTGCATTTACGTTGCTCTACGGGAAAGGTCTACTTTGCTAAACGCATTTCTTCTTTCCGGCTCTTGGGCCACAACGCTGATACTCCGTTAACGGCTTGCACCAACCGCCGTCTCTCTTAAACTACCGTATCAACGCACTCCCCGTCGTTGCCTTTGTTTGAATTTTATATTATTTTTTAATAATATAGCATATCAATTCGCTTTTTGTCAATGATTTTTGGTAACTATTAAACTTTATACGCTTTTATAGCGCAACTAAAATTTTTTAGTAATTATATTTTTATAACTTGTTGCGTTGAATTTTTCCACTGATTGTTTTAGGAAGTTCATCTCTAAACACAACTACTCTTGGGTATTTATAAGGTGCAGTATGGTCTTTAACGTATTTTTGAATTTCTTTTTTCAATTCTTCGGTAGGTTCGGTACCTTTTGTTAAAACGATACTTGCTTTAACTACTTGACCACGAACTTCATCAGGTACTGCTGAAACACCACATTCTAATACGTAAGGAAGTTCCATAATAACGCTTTCTATTTCAAATGGTCCTAGACGATAACCCGAAGATTTAATAACGTCGTC
>JAGCMG010000045.1 GCA_017646555.1 Clostridia bacterium
AAATGCAAGACCTACTATTTTAGAGCCGATTTATTTAGTTAGAATAATCGTTCCTGAAAATTACACGGGCGATATTTTAGGCGATATGAATAAACGTCGTGGTAGAATTTTAGGTATGGATACTGAAAACGGTAAACAAGTTATTACGGCTGAAGTTCCACTTGACGAAATGTATAAATACTGTTCTGATTTGCGCAGTATAACTCAAGGCAGGGGTAAATTTGAAATGGAATTCGAAAGATATGAAGAAGTGCCCGTAGCAAATCAAGAAAAAATTATAAAAGAAGCAAAGAACGCGTAACGCGTTGAAAATTTTGCCGATTAAGGAGTGTTCAGATGATTTTAGAAATATGCCCAAATCCAAGTAGGGATTGCACGCTTGAACTTGATAATCTTAACGTAGGTAGACTTAATAGACTTCGCGGTAAGGTTGAAACGTATTCGGGCAAAGCGTTAAACGTTGCTATAGGTGTAAGCCGTTTAGGTGGCGATAGTTTTACGACCGGATTTATGTTTGAAGATGGTGGTAAACAGTTCGAAGATAGACTTAAAAGCGAAGGTGTAGGGTATAAATTTATTTACAATAAAGGCAGTGTTAGAGTTAACTACAAAATTATAGACAGCAAGGCTATGCTCACCGAAATTAACGATAAGGGTGAAGAAGTTTCAAGAGAAAAACAACTTGAACTTATAAGTTACGTTAAAGACATTTCAAGAGCAGCAAGCGTTGCCGTTATGAGTGGTAGTTTACCTAAGGGTGTTGATTCGTCTTTTTACGGTGAAGTATTAAGCGTTATTCCTGATAACGTAAAGATTATCGTCGATACTGAAAAAGATAACTTAAAAAGCGCGTTGGCGCGTGGCGTATATTTAATTAAGCCTAACTTAGCCGAACTTGAAGAATACGCTGGTGAAAAGTTACATAGTATGACGGAAATTTTAGAAGTCGCTAAAAAGATGATTAAAAGAGGCACTAAACTTGTAATCGTATCGTTAGGTGCTGACGGGGCAATTTTAACAGACGGTACGGAAAGTTACTACTGTAAGAGCGCAAACGTAGCAGTAAATTCTACGGTAGGCGCAGGCGATAGTATGGTAGCATCTGCTGCTGTTCAAATCGAAAAAGGCGCACCGTTATCGGAAGTGTTAAAGTGTGCAGTTGCTGCTGGTACAGCATCTATTACAACTCCTGGAACTAATCTCTTTTATAAAGACAAGTACGAAGAAGTGTACGCAAAACTTTCAATAGAAAAAATTTAATTTTAACGGCTCCAATTAGTTTTGGAGCCGTTTTGCATATAACGGTATCGTGAAAGTTGACCAAAACCAAGATTTTTCGGCAAAAATTCTGATTAAAATATAAGATTTGCGCGCTTGACGAATAAATAAAGATATGATAATATAATATCAGTTAAAATAAGGTGGTACAAATATGGCTTATTTAAGCGATATCGAAATTGCGCAATCAACCAAGTTAAAAAAGATTACCGAAATAGCAAAGGTAGCAGGTATTGATGAAGAATACCTTGAACTTTACGGTAATTACAAAGCGAAAATAAATCAAAAAATCTTGACCGATTCTGACCGTAAAAACGGTAAACTTATTTTGGTTACGGCTATTACTCCAACCCCTGCTGGTGAAGGTAAAACCACAACCACGATAGGCTTAGCAGACGGTCTTAAAAGAATAGGCAAAAATGTAGTAGTTGCTTTGCGTGAACCGTCGTTAGGGCCTGTGTTTGGCGTTAAAGGTGGCGCTGCCGGTGGTGGCTACGCGCAAGTCGTTCCTATGGAAGATATTAATCTTCATTTTACGGGGGACTTCCACGCAATCGGTGCTGCTAATAACTTACTTGCCGCGATGCTTGATAACCATATTCACCAAGGTAACGAACTTAAAATTGATACGCGTAAAATCGTTTGGAAAAGATGCGTAGATATGAACGATAGACAGTTGCGTTTTGTTGTAAACGGCTTAGGTGGAAAGGCTAACGGCGTTCCAAGAGAAGACGGTTACGATATCACGGTTGCATCTGAAATCATGGCAGTATTTTGCTTAGCGTCGGATATAGCCGACTTAAAGGCAAGATTATCAAGAATAGTCGTTGCATATAACTATAACGACGAACCTGTTACAGCAGGTGATTTGAAAGCCGTTGGCGCTATGGTAGCGCTTTTAAAAGACGCAATTAAACCAAACCTTGTTCAAACCCTTGAAGGCACACCTGCGCTTGTTCACGGTGGCCCGTTTGCTAATATCGCGCACGGTTGTAATTCGGTAATCGCAACGCGTATGGCATTAAAATTAGGCGATTACGCTGTTACCGAAGCAGGCTTTGGCGCTGACTTAGGTGCTGAAAAATTCTTAGATATTAAATGTAGATGCGCTAACTTGAAACCTGACGCAGTAGTTGTTGTTGGTACTGTTAGAGCGCTTAAAATGCACGGTGGCTTAAATAAGAGCGAACTTAACAACGAAAATTTAACTGCGCTTGAAAAAGGCTTACCTAACTTATTGAGACACGTTAAAAATATAACCGAAGTTTATAAACTTCCTTGCGTAGTTGCTATTAACCGTTTCCCGACGGATACCGATAATGAAATTGCGCTCGTAATAGAAAAATGTAAAAATCTTGGCGTTAACACCGTTCTTTCAACCGTTTGGGCTGAGGGTGGAAAAGGTGGTATGGCGCTTGCAGAAGAAGTTGTTAAACTTTGTGAAAAAGAAAACAATTTTGAATTTGCTTACGGTGACGACCTTTCTATCAAGGAAAAAATCCAAGCAGTAGTTAAAAAAGTGTACGGTGGCGACGGCGTTTCGTTTATGCCTAACGCACTTTCACAAATGAAACGCTTGGAAGAATTAGGTTATCAAAAAATGCCTATTTGTATGGCTAAAACGCAATACAGTTTTTCCGATAATCCTGCGTTTTTAGGCGCGCCTACCGGTTTTACGGTAACTGTTAGAAATCTTAAAGTTTCAGCAGGTGCTGGCTTTATCGTTGCATTAACGGGTGAAATTATGACGATGCCAGGGTTGCCAAAGGTCCCTGCCGCTGAAAAAATCGACGTTGATGACGACGGTAAAATCATAGGGTTATTTTAACATGAAGATTACATTTTTAGGAACGTCTCACGGCGTAGTTGAAAAGAATAGACACCGCTCGTCAGCAATGATTGAAGTAGGCAATGCCATTTATTTAATCGATGCTGGCGCCCCAGTTGTTGATGAATTAATTAATCATGACAAAAAAATTCAAGACGTTAAAGCCATTTTTACTACTCATCGTGATGGTGACCACGTTAACGGATTGCTAACTTATGCAGAACTTCTTAATTGGTTTTATAAAGACGCGTCCGTAGATATCTATATGACTGAACAAGTTTTAATCGATGCGTTTAAGAATTTGATAAAATTAGTGGGAAACGGACTTGACGAAAATCGAATTAGATTTAATTTGTTTGATGAAAAATTCGTTTATAAAGATGAAAATATCAAAGTTTCGTTTATTCCTACTTGCCATTTAAAATGGCGTGGGTTACCGGCTTATTCAATTTTTATTGAAGCAGAAGGTAAAAAAGTTTTATTTTCCGGTGACTTATCAAACGGTATTAAAGAAAATGACGTTCCTAAAATTTTGTTTGAAGAAGAAATAGACGCATTTATATGTGAACTTGCGCACTTTAGTATCGATGAAATTAAACCATATTTATTAAAATCAAAAACTAAAGCCGTATACTTTAACCACATTGGATATCCGACTACTAGATTTGAAGACGTAAAAGAGTTGAATGGCGAACTAAATATTTTAGTTAAAAGCGTTAACGACGGAGATGAAATTGAGTTTTGATTAAAAATCATATAATGATAAGAGCCTACTATTTAGGCTCTTTTTTGTTGATAAATAATTTTCCTCAAATTCTATATGCTAATATATTGCGTACGAAAATACAATAAAATTCGACATTTTACATTAAAATAGTAAAAAAGCAAAAAAACGCTTAAATTTTCTAAATAT
>JAGCMG010000046.1 GCA_017646555.1 Clostridia bacterium
AAATTTACCAACGGTTGAAAGTCTTGCTTCGGGCATCATCGTTAAAGTTCTTTTCGATTGAATAACTTTTAAACAATTTCTTGCGTTTTCGATATCAGGATTAAACATACTTTTTGGGAAACACCCAAGTTTTCTAAGAAGCTAACAAAGTTTTTTATGATAAAAGTACATTCTTGCAACGACGAAATGTGGTTTAGCGTTTTTCAAAGCATCAGCCGCGTATATATAGTCAATGAAAGAACCGTGCGTACAAAGCACTATTGCAGGTTTTTCGATATTTTTTATCTTGTTTTTAACCCTTTGCTTAAACTTGCCAAAATAGTAAACTTTAGCAAAGAATAATCCAGTTTTGCAAAAACACGTGTTGAATTTTTTAATGGTTGTTCTTGTCGAATGATTTTGACGACTCTTATCTAAAAGTTCGTTGACATTTTTGAAAAGTTTCTTTCTATTTTTAAATAGAATAATTAAAAGCGCAACTAATACTAAAAATACCACTATCGATATAATCCAACTCGACGCAATAGCAACGTGCCCTAACCCTACGCCGATACAAATCGACGGAATTGCACCAAGCACGGTTACGATTATATAACGCGGATACTTCATTTTTAACGACGCGGCAAAAAAGCATATAAGCCCGTAAGGTATTGCAGGTAAAAAGTAAAGAATGAATATTACTAACGCAATTCGCTTTGAACCACTTGCCTTTTCAAAATCAATATCGATATTTCTATCAAAATAACTATCAAGACGGTCACCGTAAATTTTGTAAAGAAGATAGATGATAGAATTCCCTAAAACAACACCACCAAGGCATATTAAAGAACCGTTTAAAAAACCGTAACTAATACCAGCCATAACTTGAACTGGTTCAGCCGGTAAAAAGGTGAAGACGACTTGTAACATTGATAACAATCCAAGCGTTATTACGCCTTTATAACCAAAACCGGATAAATGTTCACGAAGTTCTTCTTGCGTCAAGTCTTTATTAAAGATATCTTTTAGTATCAAAAAGTTATCACCCGAAAACATAAAGGCCATAAGTCCTACTAAAATTATGAAGAAAATTACGGCTGAAATGATTTTAGTTTTTTTGCTTTTTTTCGTGGCCATTTAATCACCTCTAAAATATCGACTTTTAAAATTAAAGAAAAAATTAACTTTAACCGTGTAATTTATTATAACATAATAAATTGCCAACACAAAATCTTTTTTTTACAATTTACGCCACAGTTACGCTAATTATGAGTAAAAATTAGTGTTTTTACAGTTTTTTGACATTGACTTAAATCGTTTTTAATGCTATAATTTATCAGTAAAACCAAATAGGAGCAAAAAATGAAAACTAAACTTTCTAAAAAATTTTGGTCGGCGTTAGTTATTTTTTCACTTATCGGACAAGTTGCTTGGGTAGTTGAAAATATGTACTTTAACGTTTTTATCTATAAAATGTTTAACGCATCAGCCGATAATATTTCGCTTATGGTGGCGTTAAGCGCTGTATCTGCTACCGTTACGACTTTACTTATTGGCGCACTTTCAGATAAGATGGGTAAGCGAAAGTTGTTCATATGCGCAGGTTATATCGCTTGGGGTATTTCAATTTTAGCCTTTTCTTTACTTAGAATTGACTTTTTGAAAAAACTTTTCCCTTATGCGTCGGCAACGGCATTAGGCATTTCCTTAACTATTATTTTAGACTGCTTAATGACCTTTTTCGGCTCATCTGCTAACGACGCCGCTTTTAACGCTTGGCTAACCGATTCCACAGATACGACGAACCGTGGCTCAGCAGAAGGCGTTAACGCGATGATGCCGTTAGTTGCTATTTTAGTAGTTTTCGGTTCGTTTATGTTCTTCGATTTAGAACAAGCAAAAAGTTGGACGACTATATTTTTAATAATCGGGTTTACAGTTTTACTAATCGGTATACTTGGTATTTTTCTTATTCAAGACACGGGCGTAAAGCAAGAAGAAAATAATTCTTACTTTAAAAATATCGTCTACGGGTTTAGACCTAAAGTCGTTAAAGAAAACAAACTTTTATATTTCCTTTTAATAGCGTTTGCCGTATTTGGCATTTCTATTCAAATTTTTATGCCGTATTTAATAATTTACTACGAAAAGACCTTAGAAATGTCTAACTACGTTTTAATTATGGCACCTGCTATTATAGTAGCGTCAATAGTAACGTTCTTTTACGGTAAAGTTTACGATAAATTTAAGTTTAATAAATCGATTATCTTCCCTATTTGTTCGTTAATAATGGGGTACGTACTATTGTATTTCTTCAAAAATACTGCTTTCGTGTTTATAGGCTCTCTTCTTATGATGAGTGGTTATTTAAGTGGTATGGCAGTATTTGGCGCAGTAATTAGAGACTATACACCTGTTAATAAAGCAGGTATGTTCCAAGGGTTAAGAATAGTCGGTCAAGTTTTAATCCCTGGAATAATCGGTCCTTTTATCGGCTCAGCAGTTCTTAAAAACGCTGAAAAAATTGTAAATAGCGACGGAACTAAATCGTTCTTACCAAACGCAAATATCTTTTTAGCAGCGTTAGTGGTTGCCGTTGTTTTATCGGTTATTTTAGTATTAGTCGGTTTTGCTCTTAAAAAATCTAAAAAGGATTAATAAATCTTTAAGTTTAATAAATCGTTGAAACATCATAAAACGGACGCCGTAAAAGCGTCCGTTTTCACTTTAAATGGACTTTTTTCATACAATATAAGACTACTTAAAAAGGAGTGAAATATGAATCCGTTTAAAGAAAAACCTTACTCTATAGAAAAATCAATCGAAAACTGGGAGCAAGTTTATCCAGAGCCTTATAATAAACGCGAAGTTGACCCCTACACAAAAACGCGTATAATTTTAATGAACGGCACAGAATTTGAAGCCAACTGGTTTTCACACCAACTTGCAAGGCACACGACCGATAACGACCTTCGCCGTGAACTTGCCTTAACCCGTTATATCGAAAAGCAACAGCAACTTAAAATTTCCTTATTAAAGCCGAAAAACGAAAGCATTTTAGAACACACTATTTCTTATGAACAGTTAGCCGTAGATTTGACTGCTTTTTTAGCCAAACGCGAAAGCGATTGTTCGGTAAAAACTGCGCTTGATTTTGCTTTACTTGAAGACTTCGACCACCTTTATAGATACGCAAATTTACTTGAAATGCAACAAGGCATATACGCTGAGTGGTTAGTTGGCAGGTATACTGAAATTATGCCGGGTAGACCGACCATATCTCACCACCGTTTCCCTATTGATAACGTTAAAAGTGCAATAAATGCAAAAGATTCAGACGTGTCTACTGTTTTAGCAACAATGATTATAACTGCTGCAGAACAACAAACTATGAACTATTATATGAACGTCACCAATTTTGCCGAGTGCGATATGGGTAGACGATTATATCAAGAAATCGCACTCGTTGAAGAAGAACACGTAACTCAATATGAAAGTTTAATGGACGCCAACGCTACTTGGCTTGAAATGCTTTTATGGCACGAATATTGTGAATGTTATCTTTATTGGTCGTGTTATAAAACTGAAACCGACCCGAAAATCAAAAATCTTTGGGAGCAAAATTTATCGTTCGAAATCGCTCATCTACATAAAGCCGTTGAACTACTAAAAAAATACGAGGGAAAAGATTGGTGCGAAGTAATCCCTAACGGCGAATTCCCTGCACCACTTTCCTTGCACGAAAACGTTGAATACGTTAGAAAAATTTTAGGCAACACCGTTCAATATACTTCTTTAAAAGAAAACTATATTTTAGTCAAAGATTTACCAGAAGACGCCGACTTTTTCCGTTTCCAAAACACTATTAACCCTAATACCGATATCGTACCGTCGCACAACGTAATAGAAAAACAAATTATGAAAAAAGGAATGGACTATCGCTATCAAGTAGCGCCTAATCCCGTGCCCGAACTAAGAAATAGACGACAAGACAACACTTCGGTTGGCAGAAAACCAAACGCAGCAAGTTCAACTGATTTTTATTGCAACTAAAAAAAAACGGAGCAGTACGTACTGCTCCGTTTAATTTTTCGTTTAATTTTAACCTAAAAAGAAATCCATAACGAGCATAAGCGCAAAGCCGACTAATAACGCGTAAGTAACGCCACGCGCGTCGTCGTGGTGAGTTTCCGGTATCATTTCGTCGCTTATAACGTAAAGCATAGTTCCACCGGCAAAGGCTAAAGCAAACGGTAACACGACTGACGATATACTAACTGCAAAATAACCGATAAAAGTACCAACGACTTCAACAAGTCCAGTTCCCAAAGCGATTAAAAAAGTTTTCTTTTTAGAAACACCCGAACTTAATAACGGGCCAATAATAACCATACCTTCGGGAATATTTTGTAAAGCGATACCCCCTGCAATCATTAAAGCCTCTGCCGTGTTACCAGAGCCGAAACCTACGCCTGCTGCAAGCCCTTCAGGAAGATTATGAATTGCTATTGCCATTACGAATAATAAAACCTTGTTTACGTTAGCATTATTATGGCTTTCAATATCAGGACCTATCATTTTATGTAAGTGTGGAACTAATTTATCAATTAAATTAAGACATAGCGCACCGATAAAAATAGATACGATAGTTATTAAAATGCCGAACTTACCACCATATTCAATAGATGGCAAAATAAGCCCTAAAATCGCAGCAGCAAGCATTACGCCCGCAGCAAAAGATAAAACGATATCGGAAAATTTATGAGAAATATTTTTAAATATAAACCCTATTAGCGCACCTATAACCGTTGCCCCACCAACGCCAAGCGCAGTAAGTAAAACATTAACCACTTTTCTTTTCACTCTTTTTTGTTTATTGTAAAAATTTTATCATTTTTTTAACTACTTGTCAATAAATAAAAAACAATCTTATTATTTTGAACAAATTTTAAGTTAAATATCAATCGTGGTATCATTTCATAACACCGTTATTATCAAAAGTTAACCACCTTTATTGTTTTACGGTTATAATAACCAAAATTTTAATTACTATTTTTTATTCTGTATTGACAATTACTATTATTTAACTTATAATTGTTTTAGGAGATTATTATGAGTTACGAATACATTGAAAGGTTTAAAAAATTCGGTTTTGGGCTTTTTTGCCATTTTGGTTTATATAGCGTTCTTGAAAAAGGCGAATGGGCTTTACACTCTCTTAAACTTGATAAAGACGATTATTTTTCTTTAATAAAAAAATTTAACCCTAGTAAAGATTGGGCAAAAAAACTAGTTTCAACCGCAAAAAAAGCAGGCTGTAAATACATTACTTTAACCACAAGGCATCATGAAGGATTTTCACTCTACGACACTTGCTCTCTTAACAACTTTGATGCGCCTCATTCCGCTTGCAATAGGGATTTAGTGCGTGAATTTGTTGATGCTTGCAATAATGAAGGAATTATCCCCTTCTTTTACCATACCTTACTTGATTGGTATAATCCTGATTATTATAATGATTTTCCTAAATATATAGAATATTTAATCAAAAGTGTAGAAATTCTTTGTAAAAATTATGGTAAAATAGGCGGTTTATGGTTTGACGGTTATTGGGATAATCCTAACGCAGATTGGCAATTTGATAGATTATATTCAACCATTAGAAAATACCAGCCCGATGCTATGATAATTAATAATACCGGGCTTAGCGAACTTGGTAAAGTTACCCACCCGGAAATTGATAGCGTTACCTTTGAACGCGGTTTACCAGTACAAGTTTTGAGTGACGGCAAACCTATTGCCGGTGAAATGTGTGAAGGCATTACCGACCATTGGGGCTATACAAGTGGGGATATTTCTTTTAAATCGGTTTCTCATTTAATTGAAACGTTAGTTGATTGTAGAAAATATAATTGCAATTTCTTATTAAACGCAGGCCCTAAAGGTGACGGCACGTTAACGGCCATTGAAACGGAAATTTTAACCTACATAGGCAAATGGATTAATATAAATAAAGAAGTAGTTTATAACGCCACCCCTACCGATATTAAGGCTGAAAATGCAGATATTTTCACTGATAATAATTATTACTACGCAATTATCAAAAACGTCCCTATGCGCGCAAACGCAAACGTATCACGCATTGGCGACTATAAAATTGTAAAACTTTTTACTGAAAAATCTATAACTGATGCAACTTGGCTTGACAACGGCACGCCTATTGAATTAATTGATAGCACTTCATTTACAACAAAACCTTTTGAATATTCAATAAGTTTATCTATTCGCGTTGCAAAATTTAAATTAAAATAATCCTTAAAAAAGCCCGCATTTGCGGGCTTTTATTTTGGTGGAGTAGTCGGGACTTTCGCCTGTGCGACCATACCCGACAAACAGTAGGTGGCTACTGTTTGGTGCTACGCACAAATTGTTAAAACAATTTTCTCCTTAATGCAAGTCCCTATTTTTTGTTAAGTTAAAAAAGCCCGCATTTGCGGGCTTTTATTTTGGTGGAGTAGTCGGGACTTGCACCCGAGTCTTACGGTACTTGAATTGACTTTCTACACGTTTATTTTGCGTTTAAACTTAAACAAGGCACGCCCACAAACGGGCAAATCCTTATCGCAGGTTTTTTTAATACAACTTTTCGCCAAAAACCTTAAACTAAAGCCGTACCCTATCTATTCTGACACTTTTATCCACGCCGATAGGTAACGTGGTAAAAGCGTCGCTTAATTAAGCAGCGAATGCTAATTCGTTATTGTTAGCAGTTATTGTTTTGCCTATTTTTAATGAAGTACAGGCGTCTTCAACGTGCTTTTTCACTTCGCCTAACGCAATCGAATCTAAAACTACCCCATATTTTACCGTCGATTTACTAAAATGACGGTATGCGTTATACGTTATTTTTTAATTGTCTTTCAACAAAACGCTTATTGTCCTTTTCCATAAGGTCTTTCTTTTTATCGTAAGTGTGTTTACCTTGACATAAGCCAAGTTCCACTTTTATAAGCGCACCTTTAAGATAAAGTTTAAGTGGTATAAGCGTTAACCCTTTCCTTTCAACCTTTTGCGAAATTTTAAGAACTTCTAATTTATGCATTAAAAGTTTACGGTCGCGACGAGTATCATTTATAGCAAATCCGTCGACTTTTTCGTATCTTGAAATATGCATATTTTTAATTACAAGTGAATTATTTTCTGCAAAAATAAAACTGTCTTTTAGATTAAGATTACCGTTTTTAACCGACTTAACTTCATCACCCGTTAAAACTATTCCCGCCTCAAACTTTTCTAAAACGGAATAATCGTGGTATGCCGAACGGTTGTTTGATAAAACTTTTTCAGTATTTTCTTTCATAATCTTATTTTACTACTCTCATATTTTTTGTCAAGCGCAAATAGCTGTCTTTAAGCATAAATTCAGCGCGTTTATTAGTCAAATCAGCATTAGCGACTATAATTTCGACCTCTTGCCCTAATTTGTAACAATTTTTTGAGTTATAAAGTTTAAAATTCTTTTCGTCAAACTTATAATCCTTACCCAAAATCGTATCGATTTTAACTATCCCTTCTGCCGTGTTTGGTAGTTCAACGAAAAACCCAAAATTTTGAACGCCACTAATAACGCCCTTAAACTCTTGCCCTATTTTATCGGACAAATATAAAATCTTATAATAATCGTCAACAGCGCGCTCGGCAGTTTCGGCTGAGCGTTCTTTATTACCCGACTGCGACGATGCGCTATAAACAAAATCCGAAAACTTTTCTTCGGCGTCTTGATTGCCCGATAAAAAGTACTTTAATATCCTATGCACGACTAAATCAGGATATCTTCTAATAGGCGAAGTAAAATGGCAATAGCACTTACTCGAAAGCCCAAAATGCCCCTCGTTTTCAGGGTAATATTTAGCCTTTTGCATTGACCTTAAAGTCACACGGTTTACCATAGGCGCTAAATTTTTTCTCTCCGTTTCAAAAAGCGCTAAAAGCGACTGAAAGTCTTTCGGGTAAACATTATCAATATGCCACTTTCTATTAACGCCTAACCCTTTTAAAAATTCCGTTAAACGCTCCATTTTTTCAACGGTAGGTTTTTCGTGAATACGATAAATAAACGGCAAGTTTAAATAGAACGCATATTCAGCAACAGTTTCGTTTGCTAAAATCATAAACTCTTCTATCATTTTATGTGCGCGATTTCTTTCACGCTCGTAAATTTCAACTTTACCTTTATTTATAGTAATTTGTGCCTCTTTAACGTCGAGGTCAATACTACCACGTTCATCACGCTTATTCATTAAAATACCACATAACGTATCGGCGTATTTTAACATTTTTATTATATTTTCGTCGTATTTTTTAGATGCGTTTTCGTCGCCGTTTAGTATAGCAAACACTTCCGTATAAGTCATACGCGCTTTTGAACGAATAATAGACGGAACAATTTCGTTATCAATAACTTCGCCATTTTTATTAACGCGCATAATGCAAGAAAGCGTCAATCTATCAACGCCTTCTTTAAGCGAACATAAATCGTTGCAAAGCCTTTCAGGGAGCATAGGAACGACTAATTCAGGGAAATAAACGCTTGTCCCACGGTTATACGCCTCGGCATCAATAACGCTATTTTCAGTAACGTAATGCGAGACGTCGGCAATATGAACGCCGAGCAAAAAGTCGCCGTTATCTAAAAGTTTAACGCAAATAGCGTCGTCAAAATCTTTAGCATCTTCCCCGTCAATAGTAACGGTGATATCGTTTCTAAAATCACGGCGAAGTTTAATTTCTTTTTCGGAAATTTCGCTTGATAATAATTCACACGCTTTAATGGTTTCCTTTCTAAACGGAATATCGATACCATTTGCAATACAAATCGATTTAACTTCGGTATTACGGTTAAATTGTCTACCTAAAATTTCAACGATTTCGCCCTCTGGATTAGTTCCTTTTGGATAAAAATTGATTTCGCAAACGACCTTATCGCCCGTTTTTGCTTTTTTAGAAAGTTTATACGGTACGTAAACGTCTTCAAAGAATTTTTTATCGTCGCAGATAACGAACCCACCCGATTTAACGGCCTGAAAAGTGCCGACGATTTTTTTGATACCACGCTGTTTAATTTCGGTAACGCGAGCCGTCGTTCTTTTGCCGGTTGCATCTTTCTTTTTAGCAACAACGATATCGCCGTGGAGCGCACCACAAAGGTCGGAGTGAGAAATGAAATAATCTTCCCCTCCGTTTTCGGGTATTAAAAAAGCATACCCACGCTCATTACCTTCAATTTTACCAATTATAAGTTTATCGTTCATACAAATATTATCCGCCAAAAAGAAAAAAATAAACCAAAAAAACGGGCGCCGTTAAGCGCCCTTAATAATTAACCTGCGATATAAGAAAGAATAACTAAAACGATACAGCAAACTGCTAAAATGATAGAAGATATAACAGTTAAGCGTTTCATTTTGCTTTCAAAAGTTTTGCCTTTGTTTTTGCTGTAAAAAGTTTCCGATTGACCGTTGATAGCGCCGATACCCGACGAGTTACCCGGTTGAAGAATTATTACTGCAACATCAAAGAGTGCACAGATTGCGATAAAGACGCACATAATTACTCTTATTACTGGGAAAAATTCCCAAAAGCCACCGATTTGTGACGATGCTAATAAATTTACGATAGAGTTCATATTAAACCTCAATATTAATTTTCTAAAAATCTTAAATATTGTAGCACAAATTATAAATTTTTACAACTGTTTTTTGCTAAAATATTATTTAATAAGTGATTTTCCCGTCATTTCAGCAGGAATTTCAAGTCCCATGCAGTCTAAAAGCGTAGGAGCGATATCAGCGAGCACGCCGTTATCAGCAAGTTTTTTGCCTTTGAACTTATCGCCAACAACGATAAACGGAACTTTGTTAGTGGTGTGTGCCGTGAACGGCTTGCCTTCTTCATCTAAAAGTTTATCAGCGTTACCGTGGTCAGCAGTGATTAAAGCGACACCACCTTTTTCAAGCACTTTGTCAACGACTTTTTGAACGCAATAATCAACGGTTTCAACTGCTAAAATAGCAGCGTCGATATCACCGGTATGTCCAACCATATCACAGTTAGCGAAGTTAAGAATAATAACGTCAAATTCGTCGGTATCGATTTCTTCAATAACCTTTTCCATAACGTCAAAAGCGCTCATTTCCGGTTGCATATCGTAAGTTGCAACTTTTGGTGACGGAATAAGGTCGCGTTGTTCGTTTGCGTTAGGCGCCTCAACACCACCGTTGAAGAAGAAAGTTACGTGTGCGTATTTTTCAGTTTCAGCGATACGAAGTTGTTTTAAACCCTTATCAGCAAGATATTGACCTAAAGTGTTATCGAGCGATTGTGGCTTAAATGCAACTTTAACGTTAGTAAAACTTGCGTCGTATCTTGTAAAGCAAACGTAAACAGGGTTAATAAAGCCTGATTTTCTTTCAAAGCCGTCGAATTCAGGTTCGCTCATTGCTCTTGTAATTTGTCTTGCTCTATCAGGACGGAAGTTAAAGAACACGATAGAATCGCCTTCTTCAATAAGCCCAACAGGAGCGCCGTTTTCAGTAACGCAAGCAGGAATAACGAATTCGTCAGTAACGCCGTTTGCGTAAGAATTTTCAACGTATTCAATAGGATTGGTACAAGTTTCGCCCGAGCCTAAGGTCATCATATCGTAAGCCTTTTCAACTCTATCCCAGCGATTATCTCTATCCATAACGTAATATCTACCACCAACGGATGCGATTTTACCCCAACCGAGTTCGTCGATTTTTGCTTGTAAATCTTTAATAAAGCCCGCACCAGAAGTAGGCGAAACGTCACGGCCGTCTAAAAAGCAGTGAACAAACACTTCTTTAAGACCTTTTTGTTTAGCCATTTCGATAAGCGCGTAAAGGTGCGTGATATGAGAGTGAACACCACCATCCGATAAAAGACCGTAAAGGTGAAGTTTTTTGCCGTTATTAAGGGCCGAATCCATAGCAAAGTTCAAATCTTCGTTAGTAAAGAAATCGCCGTCGTTAATAGATTTAGTGATACGAGTAAGTTCTTGATAAACAATTCTACCAGCACCCATATTAAGATGCCCTACTTCAGAGTTTCCCATTTGTCCATCAGGAAGCCCAACGTCCATACCAGACGCGCCGAGTAAAGTCGAAGGATAATCCTTCATAAGTTTTTTAATATTTTTGCTACCTTCAAGTTCGATAGCGTTACCATCACCAGCAGGGGCGATAGCGTAACCGTCCATAATTATAATGCAACTTGGTTTCATAAAAACTACCTTTTAAATAAATTATTACCGTATTATTATACTATAAATAAAGAAATACTGCAAGGTTTTTATTAAAAAAACTGAATATTCTTAAATTTAGCATTAAGGCTTAGCGACTAAGCGACAAATAGGTTTATTATCTGAAACGAATTTTTTTTCATATTCAGTTGCGATATTTCCAACCACGTATTCGCTATTATATAAGTCGTAAGTAACTTCCTTAACGGAATAGCCACAAAACGAATAACTTTCGATTGAATAATTAAAAAAGTCAACGTTATCAGTTTTTTGAATTATTTTACCGTTAGGCTTTAAAAGCCGACGATAAATATCTAAAAATCTTGGATTAGTAAGACGCCTATTAGCGTAAGTACCTTTAGGATACGGGCACGAAAAATTAAGATAAATACCGTCAATCGAAAAGATATCTAATATAAACGGTAAATTTTCAGCCGAACAAATAATAAACTTAACGTTTTTAAGCCCCATTTCAACAGCGCGTTCCAGAGCCGAAACCATAACGTTATCGTCTTTTTCAACGGCAACGAAATTCTTATCGGGATTAAGGGAGGCAAGTTCAGTAATAAAGCCACCTTTACCACACCCGATTTCTAAAAAAACAGGGTTGTCGTTAGAAAAAACTTCGTTTAAGTTAAGTTTGATAAAATCTTCTTCTTTAGGTCTACCGTATTGACT
>JAGCMG010000047.1 GCA_017646555.1 Clostridia bacterium
GATGAAGATAGCAAAAAATATCGCGCTATTTCGGAAGATTTTGCAAAACAAAACGAAGAATTTGCTTCAAAATATAAATGGTGTCCAATTACTAGGGATGCTGACGACACCACTTATAGTTTAAAATACAATTTAGCGTTCGATAAAATCTTAAAATTAAATCTTTTTTAGCAAATCTTTCTATGATAGGGAAATGGATGCGTATATGTTAAAAATGAACAAATACGGTATTCCACTTGACGATAGAAAAGATTACGCTAAATCCGACTGGTTAATGTGGACGGCATCTTTAACTGACGATAAGGAAAAACAGTCTGAAATTATATCAAGTTTAGATGCATATTTAAAAGAAACCACGACAAGAATACCTTTTAGTGATTGGTATGCAACGAAAAAAGGTAAATATTATCACTTTATAGGAAGAACTGTTCAAGGTGGTAACTTTATACTTATGTTAAACGAAAATAATTAGTTAAATACTAATGAAATTGATTGTTTTTATGCTACACATAATAGGAGATGTTTATGAAATTTAATTACCATAATGAAAAATATCCACAAATTAACGTGTTAAAAGGGCGTTCATACTACGTTCCTTTTGATACTGATAACGTTAGTGATGATAGGGAAAAATCTAATCAATTTACTAAACTTTCTAATTGGAAATTTAAGTATTTTGATGATGTTTCTGATGATGTTTTTTTAGCGCAAGGTGAAGACGATATAGTTGTTCCTTCAAACTGGCAAATGCTTGGTTATTCTAACCCAGGTTACGTAAATATTAAATATCCATTTCCGTTATTACCGGGCAAAATATTCGGTAAAAACGCGGTTGGTGTATATACTACAACCATTGATTTAGATTTAAGCAAAGCAAATTACATTAATTTTGAAGGCGTAGACAGTGCTTTTTATCTATTTTTAAACGACAAGTTTGTCGGTTATTCTTCAGTTCCTCATAATATTGCTGAATTGGATTTACAAAATTACGCTGTAAACGGAAAAAATAATCTAAAAGTAGTTGTTTTACAAAAGAATTTTGGTTCCTATTTAGATGACCAAGATAAATTCCGTTTAAGCGGTATTTTTAGGGACGTGTATATTTTATCTCGTCCAAAGGACCATATTTTTGATTATAAAATTAAGGCTAATCAAAATGGTAAACTTGAAATTGATATTGATAAAAAAGCAACAGTCAAATTATTTGATGGTGACAAGTTTATCGCGCAAAAAGAAGGTAAAAACGCAGTATTTACCGTAAAAAATCCTAAAATTTGGTCTGCGGAAGCGCCAAACTTATATAACGTTGTTATTTCTTATAACGGCGAATATATTAAAGATTACGTCGGTTTTAGAACGATAGAAATTAAAGATAGGGCCTTCCTTTTAAATGGTAAAGCAATTAAGTTAAAGGGTGTGAATAGGCACTCTTCAACGGTAAACGGATTTGTTGAAACTGTTGACGATTTAATAAATGACCTTAAAATATTAAAAGAACATAACGTAAACGCTATAAGAACGTCACACTACCCACCTCATCCAATTTTACCGCAACTTTGCGATAAATACGGCATTTATTTAATGGTTGAGGCGGATATTGAGTGTCACGGTGTAGTATGGCGTAACGCTCAATTTTGTGACGCAAAAATTTATAACGATATTGCAAGGGATATGCAATTTAAGGAACATTTTGAAAACCGTATTCTAAATATGTACGAACGCGATAAAAACCGTCCTTCAGTACTTATTTGGTCCCTTGGCAACGAGGCAGGTTGGGGTTGTAACTTTGAGTTTGTTGCTGAAAAATTAAAGAAGTTAGATGATAGACCACTTCATTATGAAGGCGCGTATTATAGAGAAGTTAACGATTATTTCCAAGAAAGGGACGTTTTAGATATGCACAGCCGTATGTATCCGATGGTTCAAACGGTTAGAGATTTCCCTAATACGATGGACTGTACGAAACCTTTCGTTTTATGTGAATACACCCACGCAATGGGTAATAGTTGCGGTGACGTTAAAGATTATTGGGACGTTATGTATTCGGCGGACGTTTATATGGGCGCGTTTGTTTGGGAATACTGCGACCACGGTGTAAAAACTAAAGACGGATTTTTATATGGTGGCGATAACGGGGAAGAACTTCATGATGGCAATTTCTGTGTGGATGGATTAGTTTCACCTGACAGAAAGATTAAATCAAGCTTTTTAGAAGTAAAAAAGGTTTATGAAAATTTAACCGTTGAAAGAAATGGAAACAAACTTAAAATAAATTCAAGGAATTATTTTGCTAATATTAAAGGCGATTTTAAAGTCACCGTTAAAAACGAAGGCGAAATTTTAAGTGAAACAGTTTATAAAATTGACGTTGCACCGTTTAAATCGACAACCGTTTCGTTTGTAGTTCCAAAAGAAAAGGGCTTTACTGCAGTTTATTGGGAATATTTGGTTGATAGTGACTGTGAAATACTTGCAAGTGGTACTTCATTAGCAAAAGGTTATTTTGAACTTTCACCGTATGAATTTACTATGCCGACGGGTAAAGACATTGATTATACGCTTGATGAAAAAACGGGTGATATTACGGCTATTATTTGCGACGGTAAAAATATATTGAAAAATCCTATTAAAATTTCCGTTTTAAGGGCGTATTTAGATAATGATACTGATAGTCGTACCCGTTGGAAGGCGTTTAATACCGAAAAGGCGTTTACCATGGTTGACAGCCTTGAAAAAATCGGCAATAAAACTATTCTTAAAGGATATCACGGTTCAATTGCATACGCGCCACATCTTTGCTTTGATATGACTATTGAAAAAGGTGACGGATATATTGACGTAGATTTTTCATATAGAACGAATAGAAAAGTTGCTTATTTAGGTAGGGTAGGCGTTGAATTCGCGCTTGATGAAATAAATAATGCCGAATATTTAGGACTTGGCGAAGGTGAAACTTACGTTGATAAAAACAATTACGCTGTAAAAGACGTGTTTAAGTTTAATCCAAGTGAAAACAATTGTCCGTATATTAGACCGCAAGAATACGGTAGCCATTATAAGACTAGTTACGTTAAACTTGGCAATTTAGAAATTTATGGTAAAAAAGATTTCTCATTTAGTGCAATTCCGTATTCACAAAAACAACTTATTGCTAAACCGCATGATTTTGAACTTCTTAAAGATGGAAAAACTTACGTTAATATTGATGCAAGTATATCAGGTGTTGGTACGCATGCTTGTGGGCCTGAACTTGATAGAAAATATTGGGCAAATCTTGCAGATAAATTATCAATAAGAATTATTGTTAAATAATAAAAGCCCTCGCTTTCGCGAGGGCTTTTTAACGTTAAATTATTCTGATTTTGCTTTTAATAAGTCACGGATTTCTTTAAGTAAAACTTCGGGGGAGTTTGCTTTTTTCTCTTCTTCTTCACGTTTTTTTGCTTCTTCTTCGGCAAGTTTTGCTTGTTCTTCCGCTAATTTTTTATCAGCAAAATATTTTTTAACAGCTTCACGGTCACGTATTTTAATACCTGCTTTTTTAAGTTCTTTTCTTTCTTCTCTCGTTATAATTCCGTCTTTAATTTCTTCAATAAATTTGTTTCTTCTTTCAGCCATTCTATTAAATAGTTTGATAATAAAGAATAATACAAAGGCAACTATTAAAAAGTTTATTATCGCATTGATAAATGCACCCCAGTCAATATAAAAACTGTTTGCTAAATCAATAGAACCGTCTTCAAGATAAGCCTTTTTACCTAAAAAAGTATAAACGTCGGTTAAAGCATTTTTGCCAAGCATTATAGCAAGTAAATAGTTAATAACCGGTTTTAATACGTTATTGCTTAAACCATTAACGATTGCGGTAAACGCACCACCGACGATAACGCCGACAGCCATATCTAAAACGTTGCCACGCGTTATAAATTTTTTAAATTCACCAAAAAATTTTTTCATAGTTAACTCCTTTTTTAATATAATAGCATTTTTTAGGGTGTTTTTCAAGAAAAATTATTAAGAATAAAAAGATTTTTACGGTTAATAATTATAAAAGTTAGTTTTGCTTGCAAAAAAGTTGATAAGGTGTTAAAATAAAATATGGAGGAGTTATATGAGAGGCTTTTTTGATTGGTATAAAAACAGTAATATAGTAGTTAAAATTTTACTGTTTGGTATTCCACTATTAATGGGTTTATTATGGATAGTTGGGAGTTTTACTAAAATTGATAGGCTCGTTATGTTTGTAGTGGGATTATTGATTGGGGGGCTTTTAATCAATATTTTCTTGGGTGAATACATTACGATTGCGATAAATTGGTTTAAAGGCGTATTCGCTGCAATGTTTTAAAATTTAAAAGGCGCTTGCGCCTTTTTTTATTGGTATATTTATGGATAAAGTTTTAGAATTTGTTTCCGATAGGGAAACTATCATTAAAAATTTTTTAAGTAGTAAATTTTCAGCCACAATAGTTAGTAGGATAAAATCTTCGCTTGGCAACATTAAAGTCAATGGAGAAACCAAAATTGCAACCGATAAATTAAAAGTTGGCGATAAAATCACTATTTTTATTAAAGAAAACTCAAAAAGTTATCAATTTAAGCGCGATTTAGGCCTAAAAATCATTTATGAAGACGAAGACATTTTAGTTTTAGATAAACCGAAAGGTGTTTGTTCAATGTCAACTTTTGGGCACGAAGAAACTTGTTTGTTCGCAGGATTAGAACATTTATATCCCGGTCAAGTTTTTAGAATAGTAACAAGACTTGATAAGGATACCGAAGGTTTGGTACTTGTTGCAAAAAATTCTATTTCACACTCAATTTTAAATGAAAGTAAAATCGTTAAAAAATACACGGCTTTATTAAAGGGCAAGATTTATGAAGATTTAACAATTGACGCACCTATTTTGCGCGCTGACGGTATTAGGCGCGTTGTTGATAAAAACGGAAAGCAAGCAATAACAAAATTAAAAGTTATAAAGCATATAAATAACGATACTTTATGCGAACTGGAACTTTTAACGGGAAGAACTCATCAAATTCGCGTTCATACTGCGCATATAGGGCATCCTGTTGTTGATGACACTTTATACGGCTTTGGGAACGGAGAATATAATAGTGGGCAAAGATTAAAGTGTACTTATATTAAATTTAATCACCCACTTAACGATAAAATTATAGAGATAGATTTAGGCAATTTTTGCTAAAATTTAAAAAATGTAATTTTTTGAGTTTAATTTTTTTCAAATAATTGCATTTTTTGAAAAAAAGTATTAAAATTTAATATATAAAAAATTATAAATTTTTGAATTTTTGGGGTTTTTATGGAATTTGGGTTTGTAAAAGTTGCAACTGCATCAATCGACGTAAAAGTAGGCGACGTTGATTTTAACAAAAAATCAATAATGACAGCAGTTGATGACGCTATTAGTAAAAACGTAAACTTAATACTTTTTTCAGAGTTGGTTTTAACAGGCGCAACGGCAGGGGATTTGTTTTATTTTAACAACTTATCAACTGCGTGCGAAACTGCCTTAAAAGAAATCGCGACTACTTATAAAAATGACGAAATTATTATGGCAATCGGTTTTCCGTTTAGAACAAATGGCACTTTATATAATGCCGTAGCCGTTGTTAAAAGTGGTAAAATATTAGGCATTACGGCAAAAAACTATTTAAATAGTAATGATTTGCGCTATTTTTCTTCGGCAAAAGATGTTGAAAAAACGGTAGAGTTTTGTGGCGAAATCGTTAATTTTGGTGGCAATTTAGTTTTTGAAGTGGAAAACTTCAATGCGTTTTCATTTTCTATTGACGTAGGTAGTGATATTTTACAAATTTTACCGCCGTCGTCGATTTGTGCTCAAAACGGTGCAAATATCGTATTAAATCCTAATTCTTTTTGCGAAACGGTCGGTCAAAAACAATATATTGACCGTATGTTAACGGCTTATTCGGAAAAAATTTCTTCGGCAGTCGTTTTATCAAACGCAGGCAAAGGCGAATCTACGACAGATGCCGTTTATTCGGGGTATGGCGCTATTTCGGAAAATGGTAAAATCTTAAATAGTTCAACACTATTTTGTGGTGGTTTGACTATTTCTGAAATTGATACGCATTATTTAGAAAATGAAAAAATTAAAAAATCAACGACTTTTTCGCTAAAAGAGACGGTTAAAAAAGTTAAATTTAGTATAAATAAAAATGACGTTACTTTAACAAGAAAATACAAAAAAACACCGTTTATTCCAGAAAATACGGTTAAAAACGATACTTTATCATTGATTTTGTCAATGCAGGCAAATGGTTTAGCGCAAAGAGTAAAGCACACTAACGCAAAAAGTCTTGTTATAGGACTTTCGGGTGGGCTTGATTCTACACTTGCTTTATTAGTTGCTGTAAAGGCTGTTTTATCGCTAAATCGTAGTGTTAAAGATATAGTAGGAGTAACGATGCCGTGTTTTGGAACGACTTCACGTACGTTTAATAATACATTGCTTTTAGCGAAAAATTTAGGTGTAACGTTAAAAAAAGTTGATATTTCTAAAACAGTTATTAAACACTTAAAAGATATAAAGCACTCTTTTAATCCTGACGTGACTTTTGAAAACGCTCAAGCAAGAGAAAGGACGCAGGTTTTAATGGATATTGCCAATATGAACGGTGGATTAGTCGTTGGTACTGGCGATTTAAGCGAACTAGCACTTGGCTGGGCTACTTATAATGGTGACCATATGTCAATGTATGGCGTTAATGCGTCAATTCCAAAGACTTTGGTGAGGGAATTAGTAGATTTTTATGCGGAAAATTCTAAACCAAAATTAAAATCAATACTAAAAGATATTTTAGCAACGCCAGTAAGCCCAGAATTGCTTCCAGCAGTAAATGGTGAAATTGCTCAAAAGACGGAAGATATTGTCGGGCCGTATATTTTACACGATTTCTTTTTATATTTATTCGTGCGTTTAGGTTATTCGCCTAAAAAAATTTATGAGGTTGCAAAATACACTTTTAATGGCGATTTTGATGATGAAACCATTAAATACTGGCTAAAAACTTTTGTTAGAAGATTTTTTAATCAACAATTCAAGCGTTCTTGCGTGCCTGATGGGGTAAAAGTGGGGACGGTAACTTTATCACCAAGAACGGACTGGAAAATGCCGTCCGACGCATCAAGTAGACTTTGGCTTGACGAATTGGAAAACTTATGATACAAACTATTTCATCAATTAGGCTAAATATTGGCGAAAACGACGCTATTTTAAAGGAAAAAGCATGTAAAATCGCTAAAATTTCGCCAAGTAAAATTAAATATTTCAAAATTGTAAAAAAATCGCTTGATGCGCGAAAGAAAAACGATATTCACTTTGTTTGTAGTGTTGTTATAGGTGACGAAATCGAAAAAGAGCCACCTATAATAAAGGAAGAATTTAATCATCCTAAAAAGCCGACAGTAATTATAGGTAGTGGACCGGCAGGGCTTTTTAGCGCGCTTATTTTAGCAAGAAAGGGCTTTAAACCGATAGTGATTGAGCGTGGTGGTGACGTTGAAAATCGTAAGAAATCTATTGATGATTTTATAAATACGCGAATTTTGGATAAAAATTCTAACGTTCAATTTGGGGAAGGTGGCGCAGGCACTTTTTCGGACGGTAAATTAAATACAGGTGTAAAATCGCCGTTTTCTACGTTTGTTTTAAATGAGTTTGTTAAGCACGGCGCGAACGAAGAAATTTTATATCTAAATAAACCACACGTTGGTAGTGACGTTTTACCAAAGGTTGTTAAATCTATAAGGGAAGAAATTATATCGTTAGGTGGTCAATATATGTTTGACACTGTTTTTTATGATTTAACTATTAAAAATGGCGCTGTTAGTGAGATTTTTTTAGAAAAAGATGGTAAAAAGTTTAGTTTAGAAGTTGAAAATTTAATACTTGCAATAGGTCATTCAAGTCGTGATACTTATAAAATGTTGTATAATCGCGGTTTTTCGATGGAAACTAAAGATACAGCAGTTGGTTTTAGAATAGAACATTTACAAGATGATATAAATAAGGCGCAATATGGTAATAATTATGATAAAAGGTTGCCTGTTGCAGATTATAAGTTGACTTCGAATATATGCTCGCGTGGTGTTTTTACTTTTTGTATGTGCCCAGGTGGATTTGTTATGCCTGCAACAAGTGAGGAAAATGCCGTCGTTACTAACGGTATGAGCAATTTTTTGCGTGACGGTAAAAATGCTAATAGCGCAGTTGTCGTACAAGTTAAAAAGGAAGATTATCCGTCGGGGATTATAGAGGCAATCGATTATATTGAAAATTTTGAAAAAAAGGCGTTTGTTTTAGCAAATTCCGACTATTCTGCACCTTGTCAACTTGTAGGCGACTTTTTAAAGGGGAAAATTTCAACAGGATTTAAAAAGGTTAAACCGACTTATCCGTTAGGGGTAAAGTTTTGTGATTTATCTAAAATTTATCCTAAAATTTATATTGATTGTATTAAAAAATCATTAATCGATATGGGAAAAAGGCTTAATGTTTTTGATGCTGACGACGCTATTTTAACTGCGCCTTGTACGCGCACTTCTTCGCCTGTTAGAATAGTTAGGGGTGAAAATTTATCATCAATAAATATAATAAATGCTTATCCAGCAGGTGAAACTGGTTATGCAGGCGGAATTATGAGTTCAGCGATAGACGGTATTCGTGTCGCGAACACTATAAGCGAAAAATACTTGATAAAATCTAATTAAATTAATTATAATTATGTTTAACATAATAGGGGGATTTATGAAAAAAATTGCGGTAATTACAGGTGCTTCAAGTGGCATTGGTAAAGAATTCGCGCTAAAGATAAAAGATTTCGGTAAGTTTGATGAATTATGGGTAATTGCAAGAAATAAAGAAAAGTTAGAAGAATTATCTTCAACTATTAGCGTACCTATAAAAGCTATACCGTTAGATTTAACTGTTAAAGAAGATATTGATAAATACCAACAAATTTTAAGTGAAGAAAAGCCAGAAGTTTCACTGCTTATAAATTGTAGTGGTTTTGGTAAATTTGCAAAAACCACCGACTACCCACTTGAGGAAAATCTTAATATGGTTGACCTTAACTGTAAAGCAGTTATCAGTATGTGTTTAATTACCGTTCCGTTTATGAAAAATGGTTCAAATATTATAAATATTGCTTCGATTGCGGCTTTTCAGCCTATTCCATATATTAACGTATACGCTGCAACTAAAGCGTTTGTGTTGTATTTTTCACGAGGACTTAATCAAGAATTAAAAGATAAAGGTATTCACGTTATGGCGGTATGTCCGTTTTGGACGAAAACGGCGTTCTTTGATAGAGCAGTTTCTAATGGTGAGCCTGTCGTAAAAAAATATATTGCTATGTATGAGCCAAAAGATATCGTAAAACGCGCGTTAAGGGATTTGAAACGCAAAAAAGACGTTTCAAAATACGGCTTTAAGGCAAGAGGACAAGCATTTTTATGTAAAATTTTACCACACTCTTTGGTTATGAAGGTGTGGAAGAAACAGCAAAGACTTAAATAATAAAAAATTATTTTAAAGCGGTATACAGAAAGTATACCGCATTTAATTTGTCAAAAAGGCGCATAAATTATTGAAAATTTCAAGCGTGTGTGTTATAATTTTAAGTATGAAAAATAGCGTTAATGAAATTTTATCAAAATTAAACGAAACTCAAATACAACCAGTTTTACAAACCGAGGGGTACGTTTTAGTAATTGCCGGTGCCGGCAGTGGTAAAACGCGCGTATTAACTAGTAGAATTGCTTATTTAGTTTTAGAAAAACAGGTAAGCCCGTCTAATATTTTGGCAATAACCTTTACTAATAAAGCCGCGAAAGAAATGAAAGAAAGATTATCTTTGTTATTTGACGGCGTTGATTATATGTGGTGCAGTACTATTCATAGTATGTGTGTTAAAATTTTGCGTTCTTCGATTGACAAGTTGGGGTATTCAAAAGATTTTACTATATATGATGATTCCGATAAGGAAAAAGTATTAAAGCGTATTTGTCAAGAAATGGGGCTTGAACCGGATAAATACCTTAAAACTGCAAAAAATTATATTTCTATTGCTAAAAATGCAGGAAAAACACCGCTTGAATTCGCTAAAGATAGGTCGGATTTAGTTAATATTGAAGTATATTTAGAGATAATGCTTAAATATGAGGACACTTTATATCGTTCAAATTCATTGGATTTTGACGATTTATTAGTAAAAACCGTTGAAATTTTTAGACAATTTCCGGAAGTGTTAAATTATTACGCAAGCAAATTTTCTTATATTCACGTTGATGAATTTCAAGACACTAACGAAGTACAGTTTGTAATCGTTAGGCTTTTAGCGAGCAAACATCATAATCTTTTCGTCGTTGGCGACGATGACCAAAGTATTTACGGTTGGCGTGGTGCAGTAATCGATAATATTTTAGATTTTGATAAGATTTTTTCAAAAACTAAAGTTTATAAACTTGAACAAAATTACCGTTCGACAAAAAAAATATTAAATTTAGCGAACAAAGTTATTGAAAAAAATACCGGTCGTCGTGAAAAGGTTTTATGGACGGAAAACGCCGAGGGCGACGATATCGTTTATTATGACGCTATTGACGAACGCTCTGAGGCGGCGTACGTTGCTTTGCAAATTAAAACTTTAATGGCGCGCTATAATTATTCGTATAAAGATTTTGCCGTTTTAATTAGATTGAACGCGCTTTCGCGTGGGTTTGAACAAGAATTTTTAAAATACGCTTTGCCGTATAGGGTTTTTGGTGGTTTAAAATTCTACGAAAGAAAGGAAATCAAGGACGTTTTGGGTTATTTAAAACTTGTGAACAATCCGTCCGATAACGAGGCTTTTTTAAGAATTATCAACTGCCCAAAACGTGGTATAGGCGAAAAAACGGTTAACGCTTTACTATCGTATGGTGCCGAAAACGGGCTTTCGCTTTACGATACTTTAGTAAGATTAGAGTTTGTTGCCGATATTAACGCAGGGGCAAAAGCTAAACTTGCTGAGTTTAGAAAAATTATTTTTTCTTTGCAAGATAAAAGCGCTGATATGCCATTTGACGATTTTATCAAATATACGATTGATGAAGTAAAGTTCCGTGAAATGTATTCGGAAGATACTGAAGAAAATAAAAATCGTTTGATGAATATTGACGAATTTATTAATTCGGCTATTGAATTTAAAAAGGATAATTATCAGTCGACATTATCGGATTTTGTAAATTCTATTACACTTTCATCTGACGTTGACGATATGGACGTTGATAACGCAGTTGCGATTGCAACGATACACTCGGTTAAAGGCCTTGAATTTAAGTGCGTATTTATCGCGGGGCTTGAAGAGGGGATTTTTCCGATTTCGCGTGCAAGCAGTGATGATGACGAAGAGGAAGAGCGCCGTTTGATGTACGTTTCCATTACGCGTGCGCAAGAAAGATTATATCTAACAAAAACCGCGTCAAGGTTTTTGCACGGGGAAAGAAAATTTACTTCACCGTCGCGTTATTTAAGAGATTGTGGCGTAATTACGGAAAAACGCGCGCAAAAAGCCGTTTCGGATAACGATTATCGCCGAACTTTTAGCGACGTTGACGATACGCCTGAAACGAGTAATATGGGGTATTCGTCTTCATATGCGCGCAATCACGTAGAAAAAATAAAGAGCGCTAACCAAAAGGTCGTTGACTATTCTAAGTTTAAGGCGGGCGCTAAAGTTAAGCACGTTAAGTTTGGTATGGGCACGATTTTAGTTGTTCAAGGAAGTGGTGCGTCAATGGTTGCTGATATTGCTTTTAAGGATTTTGGTATTAAAAAAATAGCGGTGAAATTTGCCCCAATGGAGATTTTGTAATGAAAAAAATGCAAGATTTAGTTGCAAAACTTAATAAATATGCTCACGAATATTACGTTTTAGATAATCCAACTGTTTCTGATGCCGAATATGACGCTTTATACGATGAACTTAAAAAACTTGAGGCTGAAACAGGCGTTGTTTTATTTGATTCACCAACAAAACGCGTTGGGGGCGAGCCGATTTCAGCGTTTAAAAAACATAAGCATATTGAAAGATTATATAGTTTAGATAAAGCAACTACTGAAGAAGAACTTTTGGCGTTTGATAACCGTGTTAAAAAGGCTGGTTTTAATGATGTTGAATATACCGTTGAATATAAATTTGACGGTCTTACAGTTTGTTTAACTTATCAAGACGGCAAGTTTGTGCGCGCGACAACGCGTGGTAACGGTGTTGTTGGGGAAGACGTTACTGCTCAAGTTTTAACGATTAAAAGTTTTCCATTAACTATTCCATTTAAAGGCGCTTTAGAAGCGCAGGGTGAGGCTATAATTAGGCTTTCTACTTTAGACAAGTATAACGCAACGGCGAAAGAACCGTTAAAAAACGCACGTAACGCAGTTGCAGGGGCGATAAGAAATTTAGACCCAAAAGTTACGGAAGAACGTGGTTGTGAAATAATGTTTTACAACGTAAATTATATTTTGGGAAAGACTTTAAATAGTCAAGTAGAGCAGGTTAAATTTTTGAAAGAAAACGGCTTTAAAGTTCACCCGTATTTTAGTGTTTGTAAAGATATTAACGCTGTTATGTTAGCCATAAATGATATAAAAATCGCAAGGAAAACGCTTGATATTTTAACTGATGGTGTCGTTATTAAAGTAAATGAAAGTAAAATTAGAAACGAACTTGGCTTTACCGATAAATTTCCACGATTTGCCATTGCTTTTAAGTTTGAGGCTGAAGAAATTACGACTATTTTAAAAGCCGTTGATTGGCAAGTTGGTAGAACCGGTAAATTAACGCCGTTAGCGCATCTTGAACCAGTTGAACTTGGTGGCGTTACGGTTAAAAAAGCAACCTTAAATAATTACGGAGATATTTAAAGAAAGAAAGTTAAGATAAATTCAAGGGTTTTGGTTAGAAGAAGCAACGACGTAATACCTGAAATTTTAGGTGTAACGGAAGATTATAGTGATAGTTTAGAGATTTTACCGCCTAAATTTTGC
>JAGCMG010000048.1 GCA_017646555.1 Clostridia bacterium
AAGAGCGTAAGATTAAAAATTAAACGCATATCGTTTGAAAAATTATATATTGCCGAAATCACAAAAGGTGGTATGCCAAGTTTAATAAGACAAGGAATGATGGCAATAGCGTCGGCTTGTCTTTCGTTAATGGTTAAAGGCTACGGAGACTTTGCCGTTGCAGGCGTTTCGATAGCGTCAAAAATTTCGTGGATATTCTTTTCGATTTTAATAGGCTTTTGTCAAGGCTTTCAACCGGTTTGTGGCTTTAACTACGGCGCAGGAAGAATTGATAGGGTTAAAAAAGCGTTTTGGTTTTCAACGGCAGTCGTTACGGCGTATATGATAATTGCGTGTGCCGTGTGTCTAATTTTTCCGTCAAGTTTAGTTGAACTTTTCAACACGGCTGGAAACACCGTCGGTATGGAAAAAGCCGTAGCCGTTGCTAAAAACACGCTTATTTATCAAGCCTTGGCTTTTCCACTCGGTGGGCTTTACACTATGAGTAGTATGATGATGCAAAATATTCGTAGACCGATTAGAGCGTCGATACTTGCTATGATGCGCCAAGGTATAGCATATATTCCGTGTGTTTTATTACTACCAAGTTTTTGTGGGTTAACGGGTGTAATGTTATCGCAAACGGTTGCAGATATAGTTTCGTTCGTTGTTTGTTTGCCTATTTTAATTTCGGTATTAAAAGAATTAAGTGTAGGTAAGTAAAATTGTGCTCAACTGTAAAAAAAAGTATATAAAAATGTTTTTCAAAAAGTTGACTAAATAAAAGTATTATGATAATCTAATGACGGCTAATAATTGTTTAGTTAATACTTAGTTTAAATAATTAAGTGTAGAAAATGTATATATACATAAAATAAACAAGCAAATATAAAGTTAAATTTATGGGGTAAAAGCCTTTAACGTTTTATAATTTAGCCGATATAAAAAGGAGTGGAATATATGAGTCGTTTATTTGGCACAATATCGCGTGGTGTAAGAGCGCCGATTATTAAAAGTGGTGACGATATAGTAGAAATCGTTACGAATTCAGTTTTAGAAGCATCTAAGGAAGAAGGTGTGGAATTCCGTGACCGTGACGTAGTTGCTATGACTGAAGCAATCGTAGCAAGAGCACAAGGCAACTATGCTACAATCGACGATATCGCAAACGACGTAAAAGCAAAATTCGGTGGAGAAACGCTTGGCGTAATATTCCCGATTTTAAGCCGTAATCGTTTTTCAGTATGTCTTAAAGGTATAGCAAAAGGCGCAAAGAAAATCGTATTAATGCTTTCATACCCGTCTGACGAAGTGGGTAACCACCTTATCTCGTTAGATAAAATGGACGAAAAGGGTGTAAATCCTTATACGGACGTTTTAACGCAAGAAAAATATCGTGAACTTTTCGGTTACGAAAAACATACTTTCACGGGTGTAGACTACGTTGAATATTATGAAGATTTAATTCGTTCAATGGGCGCTGATTGTGAAATTATCTTCGCAAATAACGCAAAAGCAATCTTAAACTATACCAAAAACGTACTTTGCTGTGATATACATACGAGAGCGCGCACTAAACGCTTATTAAAAGATGCAGGCGCAAGTATCGTTCTTGGTATGGATGAAATCTTAAACGCACCTGTAAACGGCAGTGGTTATAACGAAGCGTACGGTTTATTAGGTTCAAATAAATCAACCGAAGAAAAGATTAAACTTTTCCCACGTGATTGCCAACCTATCGTTGACGCTATTGCTGAAAATCTTAAAAAAGCAACTGGCAAAAACGTAGAAGTTATGGTATACGGCGACGGCGCGTTCAAAGACCCAGTAGGTAAGATTTGGGAACTTGCTGACCCAGTAGTTTCACCTGCATATACCCAAGGTTTAGTAGGTACACCACACGAACTTAAACTTAAATATTTAGCCGATAACGACTTTGCTAACCTTTCAGGTGAAGAACTTAAAAACGCAATTAAGGGCAAAATTTCTGAAAAGGACGAACAAATCGTAGGTCAAATGGGCACGACCCCACGTAGATTAACCGACCTTATCGGTTCGCTTTGTGACTTAACTTCGGGTTCAGGCGATAAAGGTACGCCGATTATTTGGATTCAAGGTTATTTTGATAACTACACGACCGAATACGATAAATAATACCTTTTAACAATAATTAAAATAATAAATAAAATGCTAATAAAAAACGGACGAAAATTCGCCCGTTTTTTTGTTGAATAAATATAATTTTATTTTGCAAAAACATTATATTATGATAAAATAAATTCGGAGGAAGGTTATGGCTATTTTAATTAGTTTTCTTTTAATAATCGTATTTTGCACTATAATATTTTTAATTATTGTTTTTGAAAAGAATAAAGATAAAGAATATTTAGATTATGTAGTGAAAAATAGTATATCATTGTGCGAACTCTATGATTTGAACAAACAGTTTAAATTTTGTGATTTGATAGAAGATATGGAAGAATCGCATTCATATGATAATGAAAAATTTTTTGAAAATATATCTTGTGAAGATTATCTAATCTATCAACTGCAATTAAAAAAATATGATGTTGAAAAAGATATTAAAAATGTTGAATATAATAAAAGAATTTATGAAAAATATATTGAAGAAGTTGCAAAAATTACTGAATTCGGAAGATATAAGAGCGAAAATCCTAAATTAAAGAAAACAACTTTGCAAACAATTGAGCAAAAACTTTTTGGCGAAAATATATTAAAACCTAAAATGAAATACGTTGCCCACGTTATTTTATATTGTTCAAAAATAAATGGTGCAGTGTATAAGCGAAAATGCCGAGATTTTGAAGAAGAGAAAATCAAAAATTTAATCAAAAGATTAAATGATAAAAATCGTGAGTTTTTTAATGATAGGGGAATTTGGGACGCGATATGTAGAGTCGAAAGGGGTAAAGTATCAAATAAAATGAGATTCGCTATTTACAAAAGAGATGGTTATAGATGTTGTAATTGTGGAAAAACACAAGAAGTTGAATGTTTAGAAATAGACCATATAAAACCTATTTCAAAAGGAGGGAAAAGTACTTATGACAATCTTCAGACCTTATGTAAAAGATGTAATAAAATTAAAGGCGATGACTATTGATGTTATTTAATAGACGGCAAAAATTTGCCGTCTATTAATAAAATCAAATATTTGTTGCATATATTCAAAATAAAACGCATAAATATTTATAATATGCAATTAAATATGCAAATATGCTATAATTTATGAATATTTTTCAAAATATTATTCAAAATTTTTCAAAAAATACGATAAAAATATTTGACAATCTTCGCGCGTGGTTATATAATAATAGCGAAAATAAATAACGCAGTAAATGGAGGCGTAAAATGGAAAAGAAAGATATCAAAAAAGTAGTACTTGCATATTCGGGTGGTCTTGACACTTCGATTATAATTCCTTGGCTTAAAGAAAACTATAACAACCCTGAAATTATCGCTGTTGCAGCAAACGTTGGCCAAGCAGACGAGCTTGAAGGGCTTGAAGAAAAGGCAATTAAAACGGGCGCATCAAAGTGCTACGTTTTAGATTTAACTGATGATTACGTAGACAACTATATTATTCCTTGCGTAAAAGCAGGTGCAATTTATGAAGAATATCTTTTAGGTACCAGCCACGCACGTCCTTGTATCGCAAAAGCAATGGCTGAAATCGCTATTAAAGAAGGCGCTGACGCAATTGCTCACGGTTGTACCGGTAAAGGTAACGACCAAGTGCGTTTTGAACTTGGTTTTAAGCACTTCGTACCAAATATGACCATTATCGCTCCTTGGAGAGAATGGGATATCAAATCTCGTGAAGAAGAAATCGATTATGCAGAAGCGCATAACGTTCCATTAAAAATCAATAGGGAAACCAACTATTCTAAGGACAAAAACCTTTGGCACTTATCACACGAAGGTTTAGATTTAGAAGATACGGGTAATGAACCTACTTACGAAAAGAAAGGCTTTTTAGAAATGGGCGTTTCGCCAATCGACGCACCGGACAAGCCAACCTATATTGAAATTGACTTTGTTAAGGGTGTTCCAGTAGCGCTTGACGGCGAAAAGATGAGCGCTAAAAACATCATCTTAAAACTCAACAAACTCGGTGGTGAAAACGGTATCGGTATTCTTGATATCGTAGAAAATCGTCTTGTTGGTATGAAATGTCGTGGCGTATACGAAACCCCAGGTGGTGCAATTTTATACAAGGCACACAGCGTATTAGAAACCTTATGTCTTGACAAACTCACCATGCACGAAAAGCAAAAACTTGCTATTACTTACGGTGAATTAGTATACAACGGCTTATGGTTCTCACCACTTCGTGAAGCACTTGGCGCATTTGTAGATAGCACTCAAGAAAAGGTAACTGGTAAAGTACGCCTTAAACTCTATAAAGGCAATATGATTAACGCTGGCGTATGGAGTGAAAATTCACTTTATAGTGAAGAAATTGCAACCTTTGGCGAAAGTGATTACAACCAAAAAGATGCTGACGGCTTTATCAACCTTTTCGGTCTTCCTACTAAAGTGCAAGCAATCGTTGAAGGCAAAAATAAATAATTTTAAGTAAAAACAAACATCCTGCGCCTAAAAAATAGGCGTAGGACGGTTTTTCGTTAATAAAGAGGGCGAATTTATGGCAAAAATGTGGAGTGGTAGAACCGACGGTGTAACCGATAAAATAGCGGACGATTTTAATTCTTCGATATCTTTCGATTCAAGAATGTATAAGGAAGATATAACGGGCAGTATTGCACACGCAACTATGCTTGCTAAACAAAATATCATCACAAGCGCCGACGCCGAAAGCATCATTAACGGTTTAACGGGCATTTTAGCCGACCTTGAAAGTGGTAAACTTGCAATCGACTTAACTTGTGAAGATATTCATATGTTCGTTGAACAAGTTTTAACCGAAAGAATAGGTGATACTGGTAAAAAACTTCACACGGCAAGATGTCGTAACGACCAAGTAGCACTTGACCTCAAAATGAATTTAAGAAAGGAAGCCGATATCGTAATAGATAAAATCAAAGGCTTAATTTCTGCAGTGACGGAAGTTGCTGAAAAATACAAAGGCGTAATAATGCCGGGGTACACGCACTTGCAACGCGCACAGCCTATAACTTTCGGGCATCATTTAATGGCGTACGCTATGATGTTTTTAAGAGATAACGAAAGATTTAGCGAACTTAAAAATCGCTTAAATATTTGCCCAATCGGCAGTTGCGCTTTAGCAGGTACAACCTATAACACCGATAGATATTTTGAAGCGAAAGAATTAGGATTTTTAGATATATCATTAAACAGTTTAGACGGTGTTTCTGATAGAGATTTTTGCGTAGAATTTGCATCAAACTCAGCAATGCTCATGATGCATATGTCGCGTTTTGCCGAAGAAATTATTCTTTGGTCAAGTTGGGAGTTTAAGTTTATCGAACTTTCCGACGCATTTACTACTGGTTCGTCAATAATGCCACAAAAGAAAAATCCTGATATGGCGGAACTTGTTCGTGGTAAAACGGGCAGGGTTTACGGCAATTTGATGGGGCTTTTAACAATGCTTAAAGGCTTGCCCCTTGCTTATAACAAAGATATGCAAGAAGATAAAGAAGCCGTTTTCGATTGTGCTGACACTGTTGATA
>JAGCMG010000049.1 GCA_017646555.1 Clostridia bacterium
AATAAAATATTAACATAAAATAGAAAAATTATCAACTAAAAAGGAGTGGTTCCCCACTCCTTAAAAGATTTATTCGGGATAAATCGGTAGTTCGAAAAAGCCTTGACAAACTTCTTCGGTGTAATCTTGACACGGTGGCAAAACAGCATAGCCGTAAGACGGAACTAATAATTCAACTTCCATAACGACTTTAACGATAATGGTAACGCACGCATCAATAGTGAACTGCCCTACTCCCGTATAAGTACCAATAGTAGAAACTAACGAAACGACTGCTTCGATATCGTATTGCATAATAGATGCCGACGGAACACATAAAATCACATCTTTATTAAGTGTTACGGACGCCGTTGCCACGCCTTCAACACCGTTAGCATCCGTATACGCAACAGAAACCGGAATTATAACGTCAGTTTTAACCCTTGAAGTATTAGGTCTTTCCCCGGGAACTGATTCAATTGTAAGATTAGAAATTATGCCTTTTGAAGTAGTACTTTTTGCGCTAATAAAAGTAAGTGGATATGTAGGATTAGCCGGCGAAAAATTACTTAAAGTTAAAACTACGCCACTAACTTGCGTTTGCTGAATACAAGCATCGAAAACTTTTTTAACTTGAATACAAGTTTTTTCACATAAGCCGTTAAGTGGATTACCTTTAATTAAACCAGGGCATTTATCCGAATTGAAATTGCAAAAAAACGACATAACAAACCTCCTTATTGCTTTTTCAAGTCAATTCTAATTAAATATATGCAAAAAGGAAAAAAATTTGCCACAAAAAAAGGCTTTGCCATAAGCAGAGCCCGTTTTTTGATTATTAAAAATTATTTTTGAAGACCTTCAATAACCTTTACAACGTCACCAACGGTTTTAATAGACATAGCGTCTTCGTCAGGAATTGAAACGGAATAAGTTTCTTCAAGATTCATAAGCATTTCAACAACGTCTAAAGAATCAGCGCCTAAATCTTTTACAATTTCCTTATCTTCCGTAATAGTGTCAACTGAAAGATTAAGTTGACTTGCAAGCATTTCTTGAACTTTGGTTAAAGTATCCATAATCATTTCTCCTAAATTTATGTCGAAACATCGACTTAATATATTAATATTTTATTATAAAAAATGAAAATAGTCAAGTATTTTTAATAATTCGCTTTTAAGGTTAAAACAAAGTCTTTATCTTCTTTTGAAACTCTTAAAGAATCGCGAATTTTAGAAACCGTTTTATTTACGATAAAATCGTTAAGATTTGCATTTAATAAAAAATCTATCGTTTGACTTTTAAATTTAATAAAGTATTCTGATAAAAGCCAAGATATAGCCATTGAAACGTAATAATTATCATTTTTTATTGCATTAATTTTTGTAAAAACGTAACTTAAATATTTTTCTTCCATATAAAAACGCAACAATGAAACTAAAGCAACTCTTATATAAAACGGCTCGTTTGACGATAAAAGATTATCGATAAACGGTAAAAACTTATCTTGATTACTTTTAATTATTTTAAATGACGAAACACAAGAATCGCACACCGACCAATTATCAATAAACGGTAAAAACTTATCTAAATATCGAAAGAAAATATCATAACTTTTTAAGGTTGATAAAGTAAACCCGTAAAGCATTATTTCTTCAAAAGTTTTATTATTTAAGGAAGAATTTAAATATGCGTATTTTTCGTTTTCAGCAAAACTTAAGGCTATCTTTTTTATATTAGGAATAGTAACGCCTAAAATTTCATATTTGGTAAAAACCAGCCTTGACGAAAATTCTTTATATTTGTCATTTTTTATCTTTTTTAATTTTTCTTTAACGCTCATTATCAATGGTAGTAAGAAGTAAAACTTCCCCACTTTTTAACTCAACAGTCTTTTCATACCTATTTTTGGTAATAAAGTCAATCATAGGCTCATCAAACTCTAAAACCAAGGTCGAAAGCCCTTTATTTACGCCGATTACAGCCATTTTATCGCCTTTAATTCTTTCAAAAACAAAAGCGTTATTTTCGCTATAAAGTTCGTAACAACTACCGTCTTTGAATACGGGAATATCAGTTCTTGCTTTACCTAAAAGTTTGAACCATTCAAGTATTTCTTCATCTACGCCGTCAGCGCCGAAAAATCGTCTATTTAACGGGTCAGAATAACCTTCCATCCCTATTTCATCACCGTAAAAAATACTTGGAACGCCAGGCAAGGTATATTGTAAAAGCGTAGCGATTTTCAGTAGTTTTTTCCCTTTTTCACGCTCGTCTTTAGTCATTGAAACTTTCGACATTTCAAGCCTTGACTTACCGTCCATATTTTTACCACCAAGATGCGTAAAAACACGATAAGTATCGTGTGTGCCGATAAGATTCATAAGCGCGTTTAAGGATTGTTTTGGGTAATGGTCGATTTGTTCTTTCACCGTGTAAGAAAGCCTTTTTGAATTGCCGTTTTTAACGTAATCCATAATGGCTTCTTTTAGAACGTAATTCATTACGGAATCAAGTTGATTTCCCGAAAAATAACTTCTTCTTTGACCGTAAGAAATTTTATTTGTAGCATCTTCCCAAACTTCGCCGATAATAATAGCGTTTTCGTTAATTCTTTTAACGGCTTTTCTTAAATTGATTAAAAATTCGGTAGGAAGTTCGTCAGCAACGTCAAGTCGCCAACCACCTATGCCTAATTTGGTATAGTGCTCAATAACACCGTCTTTACCGTTGATAAACTTATTATATGACGGATTATTTTCTTGAACTTCTGGTAAAACGTCAATTCCCCACCAAGATGCGTATTTATCAGGATATTTTTCAAAAGAATACCACTTATAATACGGTGATTTTTTACTTTGGTAAGCGCCAATATCATCGTAATTGCCGTACTTATTAAAATATCTACTATCGTCACCAGTATGGCTAAACACACCGTCTAAAATAATTTTAATATTTAGTTCGTTAGCCGAAGAAATGAGCGATTTAAAATCTTCTTTCGTTCCTAAATTCGGGTCAATTTCAAAATAATCGCCTGTATCGTAACGGTGATTAGAAAAAGCCTTAAAAATAGGATTTAAATAAATAACGGTAACGCCAAGTTCTTTTAAGTACGGTAATTTTTTAATAATACCCTTTAAATTACCACCGTAAAAGTCAACGTTTTTAATTTTTCCGTCGCTTGCAGGCAAAAAGCACGGAAGTTCAGTAATATCGTCGTGATATACCCTGCCTTTTAACTTTTTAACCTTGCCAAAACGCGCAAATCTATCGGGGAAAATTTGATAAATAATACCACCACTTAAAAAATCAGGCACTTTATAGCCATTATCGTAAATTGAAAGTTGAAAATAAGTAGGATTTTCGGTAATAGTACCCGAATAATTGCTACCAAGCCCTAAATATTTACCATTTCCTAAATCGAAAGCATAAAAATACAGCCCTACTTCGTGTAAAGCAAGGTTGATTTCAAAGCCGTCGTAGCAACGGTGCATATGAAATTCGGTAGTAGAACCACCGTCTTTTTGTAAAATTAACGAGCATTTTTCAACGTCGGCTTTGACGTGGAAAAGGCATTCAGCATCCTTTTCCACAGCGCCGATTATTGATTTTGAATTTTTGTCAAGTGGGTTATAATACGCTTGCATTAGTCAATACGTTTAAGACCCCAAATTCTGTCAGCATATTCCTTAATACTTCTATCAGCAGCGAATACACCAGCCGTAGCGATATTATTAAGGCTCATTTTAGCCCATTTTTCAGGTTGTAAGTAAGTTTGGTCAACCTTACAATGAGTTGCGTAGTAAGAGCCGAAGTCAGCCATACACATATATGGGTCAGCAACAGGCGTACCGTATAAGAGATAGTTAGCAATATCGCCAAAAGATACACCGTTAAAGCCATCGTTAAGTGCTTTAATAACTTTTTCAAGTCTTGAATTATCTTTATAGTATGAACTTGAAGAGTAACCGTGTTTCCAAAGGTCATCAACTTCTGATGCAGTAAGACCGAAGATAAAGATATTATCAGGACCACACGCTTCTTGCATTTCAACGTTAGCGCCGTCAAGCGTACCAATGGTGAGCGCACCGTTAATCATAAATTTCATATTACCGGTACCACTTGCTTCCTTACCTGATTGTGAAATTTGTTCAGAAAGTTCGGTTGCAGGCATAAGTTTTTCAGCCATAGAAACGTTGTAATCTTCCATATAAACAACGTTAAGTTTCTTAGCGATTTGTGGATGTTTTTTAATATCAGCACTTAAATTGCAAATAAGTTTAATGATTTGCTTAGCAAAATAGTAACCAGGAGCCGCTTTTGCACCGAAAATAAAGGTTTTTGGAACCATATCCATATCAGGATTTTCCTTTAAGTCGTTGTAAAGCGAAATAATATAAAGCGCGTTCATAAGTTGACGCTTATATTCGTGCATACGCTTAGATTGAACGTCAAACATAGTTTCAGGGTCGATAATAACGCCTTGTTTTTTCTTTGCGTATTCAGCGAATTGCTTTTTCTTCAATTCTTTAATTTTGTTAAGTTCTTTAAGAACGTTTTTATCGTTTTCAAACTTTTTAAAGCCGATAAGTTTTTCGCCGTGCATTTTGTAACCGTCACCGATACAAGAACTTAATAATTCGCAAAGTTCTGGGTTAGATTGACAAAGCCAACGTCTATGAGCAATACCGTTGGTAACGTTGGTGAATTTATCAGGCCAAACGTCAGCAAAATCCTTAAAGATACTCTTTTTAATGATATCACTATGAAGTGCCGAAACGCCGTTTACCTTGTGTGATGCGATAACAGAAAGGTTTGCCATTTTAACTTGATTGTGTGAGAAAATGGACATTCTGTTAATCTTATTCCAATCACCTGGGAACATATTCCACATATCAGCGCAAAATCTTTCGTTGATTTCTTTTAAAATCATATAAATACGTGGTAATCTTCTTTGAATAAGGTCTTCGTTCCATTTTTCAAGCGCTTCACTCATAACGGTGTGGTTAGTGTAAGCAACGGTACGGGTAACGATATCCCAAGCCTTATCCCAAGAATAACCGTATTCATCAATTAAAAGACGCATAAGTTCAGGCACTAAAAGTGCAGGGTGCGTATCGTTAATGTGGATAGCGGCCCTGTCAGGAAGAGTGTCAAGTGAACCAAATCTTCTAACGTGGTCGGTTAAAATATTTTGCATTGATGCAGAAACAAGGAAATATTGTTGTTTAAGTCTTAAAGACTTACCTTCGTAGTGGTTATCCGATGGATATAAAACCTTGGTTAAAAGGTCTGCTTCGTTATCTTCTTGCATACATCTCATATATTCGCCTTGGCTGAACGTATGCATATCAAAGCTATGGCTTGTTTGCGCTTTCCAAAGTCTTAAAACTGAAACGGCTTTGCCGTTTGCGCCAGAAATCATCATATCGTAAGGAACGGCTTCAAGTTCAGTAGCGTCAACGTGGTCAACTTTAAGACCGTTTTCAGTCCAGTTTTCTTTAATATAACCGTCAAATTTTACCTTGAAAATTCTATCAGTTCTTGGTGAAAGCCAAACTTCGCCACCAGGGAGCCAATCGTCAGGAAGTTCCATTTGCCAACCGTCAACGATTTTTTGTTTAAATAAACCGTATTCATATCTTAAAGAAAAACCCATTGCAGGATAATTTTGCGCAGCAAGAGCGTCCATAAAGCAAGCAGCAAGTCTGCCAAGACCACCGTTACCTAAACCTGCATCAGGTTCGCAATCGTAAAGTTCTTCTAAAGAACTACCTTGTTTTTTAAGGAATGAATCGATTTGTTTTTGAATGTTTAAGTTGTAAGTATTATTTTTAAGCGATTGACCAAGTAAAAATTCCATACAAAGGTAATAAACGCGCTTACCGTTTTTATCTCTATATTCTCTATAAAACTTTTCTCTTTTTTCTAAAAGAATATCTCTAACAGCCATAACTACTGCTTTATAGAGTTGTTCTTTCGTCGCTTCTTTAGGCATAACGCCGTAATAGCGCGAAAGTTTGCCGACGATAAGACTTTCGGCTTCTTTTTCGGTGAATTTAGTTTCCATATATTTTTCTCCTGTATTTAATTCTCATATAAATCTTCATATTTTTTAGCCTGATAATCCCAAGAAAAATCAGACGTCATAGCATTTTTAACAACATTTGCCCAAACCTTACTATTCTTGTAAGTGTTAACAGCCGAACGAAGAACGTAAAGCATATCGTAAGGATTATAATCTCTAAAAGTAAATCCGTTACCTTGTCCGTCATAGTATGCTTTAATACTATCGTTAAGACCACCGGTTTCTCTAACTACCGAAACCGTACCGTATCTACTTGCAATCATTTGCGAAAGCCCACACGGTTCCATCTTTGACGGCATCAAGAAAATATCACTACCTGCATAAATTTTGCGTGATAAATCTTGATTAAACGCAATAACAGCCTTACATTTATTAGGATATAAACCTGCAACGTATTTAAAGTAGTCTTCGTAACTTGCGTCACCCGTACCTAAAACTACGAATTGAACGTCTTCCGTCATAAATTGTTCGATAACTTGTTTAACAAGGTCAACCCCTTTATGCGAAACCAAACGCGTTATCATAGAAACGATAGGAACGTCGCTTTTTTCAGGCAAGCCTAATAATTTTTGTAATGCAAGTTTACATTCTGCCTTACCCGAAACGTCGTCAGCAGAATAATTTTTAATAATGTGAGTATCGGTACTTGGATTATAATAATCGTAGTCGATACCGTTTAATATACCACAAAGTTTATAAGAATTCTTTGCGATAATATCTTCAAGTCCGTGCGCATAGAAAGAATTTTTAATTTCTTCAGCGTAAGTAGGACTAACTGTCGAAACTTTATCCGACATTTCGATAGCAGCCTTCATTAAATTGATACAATCTTTAAATTCAATATAACTATAAAGGCTACCGTCAAAACCAAACAAATCTTCGTAGCAATTCATACCATACCAACCTTGGTATTCGATATTATGAATAGTGAAAACCGTTTTAATTTTCTTAAATTTATAATCGCCATAATACATACCTTTAAGGTAGATTATAGCAGGTGCAGTTTGCCAATCGTTACAGTTAACGATATCAGGATTGATATTAAGCGCAGAAATAGCGTCAAGACATGCCTTTGAAAAGAACGCAAATCTTTCACCATCGTCATAATGCCCGTAAATCTTCCCTTCGCGCGCGAAATAATATTCGTTATCGATAAAGAAATAATTTACGCCTTCGTAAACGTACTTAAATACGCCACAGTATTGCTTTCTCCACGCGAGATTTACGTAAAAACTTGTAACGAATTCAAACTTTTCCCTATATTCTTGTTTAATTTGCGAATACATAGGAATAAAACACGACACGTCGTAATTGCCGTTTGCAACAATTGCTTTAGGAAGAGAGCCCATAACGTCAGCAAGACCACCCGTTGCGATAAATGGTGCAGATTCCGAACCTATAAAAACAACGCTTTTTTTCTTTTTAACCGTAACTTTTGGAAGATGTGGTTTATTTTCTTTTTGTTTTACAGTTGCTTTAACTTGTTTTTCTTCAGCGTTTACAACAGTTTGAGTTTTTTTCGCCATAATATTCTCCTTAAACGCAAATTAAACCATAGAGCCTTTCGGTATATAGAAAGAATGTTTTTCACTACCAGAAAGGGTTGTTCTGTCGCTTACAACGACGTTTTTATCAGTGATAATGCAGTTAAGCGAAACGTTTTCGCCAACTTGTGTGTTTTGCATTAAAATACAATTTTTAACTTTCGTGCCACGCGCAACTTTACAGCCTCTAAATAAGATACTGTTTTCAACTTCACCCTCAATGATACAACCGTCTGCAATCATAGAGTTATTGATAATTGCGTTGTGACCAAATTTTGTAGGCGCCGAGTCACGAATTTTAGTAAATACGCTTCTGTCGCCGAAAAGT
>JAGCMG010000050.1 GCA_017646555.1 Clostridia bacterium
ACTTATTCGCTTATACACGACGATTTGCCAGCACTTGATAATGACGATTTTAGAAGAGGACAATTATCAAACCATAAAAAGTTTGGTGAGGCAATGGCTATTTTAGCAGGGGATTCTTTGTTAAACCTTGCCTATGAAACAGTTTTAAATTCGCCTACATTTAGCACAAAACATGCTAAATCACTTAAACTTTTAGCCGAATACGCTGGCGTTTGTGGTATGATTAAAGGCCAAGTCTGCGATATTTTCGGTGGAGAAGACCTAAATAATATAGATGGTATTAGTCAAATTGTACTAAACAAAACTGCAAAATTATTAACAGCCCCACTTTTAATCGCATCGATATTTAACGACAACGCTTATTTTGATGAACTTAAAAGTTTAGGATTTAAATTAGGCACACTTTTTCAAATAACTGACGATATTTTAGACGCGACGGGAAGTTTATCGACCATTGGTAAAACACCTAAAAAAGACGGTGATAAATTAAATTTCGTTAATTTTTTAGGTTTAGAAAAAGCAAAAGCCCTTAATGCCGAAATTTTTACCGAATGTTTGAATATAATTAAAACAATACCAAACAATGATAATCTTATAGAACTTGTAAAAAAAGTTTATAATAGAAAAAATTAGCGGAATTATCCGCTTTTTTCTTTGTAAAAATTAAATTTTTAAACATTTTAAATGTATATATACGCTTGAATTATGTATATTTTTGTTGTATAATTATTATGAGGTGTAAAATGAAAGTTGGAATATATACAAATTATTTAAAAGACACTAATAATCTTTGGACGAGTAAGTTAAAAACTGCTTTGACCGAAAATGGTATTGACTTCGTTGATATTAGGGAAGATAGTGATAAACAAGATATCGACCTTTTAATAACCCTTGGTGGTGACGGTACTTTACTTAAACTAGTTAATTTTTTAATTAAAAATCAAGTGCCAGTTATCGGAATTAACGCAGGTAAATTAGGTTTTTTAACGGAATTTGAAACTTTTGAGATTGATGAGTCCGTAAAATTAATTAAAACCAACGCGTTAAAAGAAGATTTGCGTTTGATTATGAAAGCAGAAGTTGAAGGTGAAACTTTTTATGCGTTAAACGATATGGTTATTCAAAGAACTTACGACGATTCATTAGATAAAATCGTTAGAACCGACGTTTATATTGACGAAAACTACGTTGATAGAATCGATGGCGACGGGGTAATATTAAACACACCGACTGGCTCGACTGCTTACTCACTTTCAGCAGGTGGCCCAATTTTAGCACCAAATCTTGACTCACTTTCAATGACGCCTATTTGCCCACACTCACTTCATAATAGACCGATGGTGTTTTCAGCCAATTCAAGTTGCAAAATCACTTTAGCAAACAATTGTACGTGTGGTATTTTTATGGACGGCGTTATGGTAAAAACCGTTAAAAAAGGGCAATCTGTAGTTGTTAATAAAGCCTCACATACTATTAAATTCTTACGCAAACCAGATACTAATTTTTACACAAGACTTTTATTAAAACTTAAAAAATAATTATTATGACTAAAAAAGAAAGACACGAACTCATCTTAAAACTTATAACTGAAAAAGAAATTGATAATCAACAGGATTTATCAAACGCGTTAAAGAAAAGTGGGATTGAAGTTACGCAAGCAACTATTTCGCGTGATATTAACGACTTAAAACTTATTAAAATTAACGGTATCGCAAAAAAGTACCGTTATTCTTTACCATTTTCTCAAGCGATTATTTCACACGAATCGGCTGAAATTTTATCAAAATTAGTAATTTCAGTTGTAACTACTTCAAATTTCATCGTTATTAAAACACTTGACGGTAGTGCTAATACTGCTGCTAATATTATTGACGACGCAACTTTTGTCAACGTTTTAGGCACTATAGCAGGCGATAATACGATATTAATCGTATTAAACACCAAACAAGACGCTGAAGTTGTTTGCCAAAAAATTAAGGAACTAATAAAAAATGCTTAAATCGTTAACGATTAAAAACGTCGCATTGATAGAAAATACCACTATTGAATTTTCTACTGGACTAAATATTTTATCCGGTGAAACGGGCGCAGGGAAATCGGTTATTCTTGATTCCTTAGCGTTCGTATTAGGCGCAAAAGCCGATAAAACCATGATTCGTCGTTCGTCAGATTTTTGTAGCGTAAAAGCAGTTTTTGAAACTGAAAACGACCAAATCATAAGTGATATTTTAACCGAAAACGATATTGAAAGCGAAGAAACGCTAATTATTTTTAGAAAATTTTCCATTTCGGGCTCAAGTGAAGTTAAGGTAAACGGCGAATCATTACCCGTATCAGTTCTTAAAAAAATCACGGCGCGTTTAGTTGATTTACATAGCCAAAGTGAACATTTTTATTTGCTTAAAGAATCTAACCAACTTGAACTTATCGATAAATACGCTGGAGAAGATATTTTTGCATTAAAAGAAAACATAAATAATAAAGTAAACGACCTAAAATCAGTTTTAAATCAACTTGAAACACTTGGTGGCGACGAACAACAACGTGCAATCAAACTTGATATATTAAAATATCAGGTAGACGAAATTGAAAAAACCGATTTTAAAGAAAATGAAGATATTGAACTTAACGAATTAAAAATCAAATTAAATAATCAAGAAAAAATCTTAAACGCCTTAAAAACTGCAAAACAAGCCTTAACGAACGACGGAGCAGCAACAGACTGTCTTTCAACAGCAAGGGCACAACTTAACTCAATTTCGTCTTTTTCTGAAGAATATTCGCTTTTATGCGATAGACTAATTACCATTTATACTGAAATTGACGATATTAGCGATACTATCAACGATATTGCAGACTCTTTTGATTTTAACGGCTACGATTTAGAAAAAGTTGAAGAACGCCTAAGCGTTATTAAAAACATTAAGAAAAAGTACGGCAACGATTATTTTGAAGTTCAAAATTTTTTAACTAGCGCACAAGCCGAAATTGAACGACTTGAAAACTTTGATATTCTTGCTGATAAACTTTTGGCTCAAAAATCCAACCTCAAAAATGAAATTTACGATTTATACCTAAATTTAAGTAACACTCGTAAGCGTTTTGCAAAAGAATTTTCAGATAAAGTTCTTAATGAAGTTCGTCAACTTAATATGAAAAACGCTGAATTTTCTATATCGTTTAGCGATTTGCCTAACAAAGATGACTGTAATTGCACGCTAAAAAATGGTATTGACGAAATAAGTTTTCTTTTCAGCGCAAATTTAGGCGAACCATTAAAACCACTCTCAAAAATTATAAGTGGTGGGGAATTAAGTCGATTTATGCTTGCTATAAAAGCTCAATCAGCAAAATTCGACAATGTGAAAACTATGATTTTTGATGAAATAGACGCTGGTATTTCAGGCGAAACGGCATTTGTCGTTGGTGAAAAGTTTGCTAAAATTGCAAAAAGTACGCAAGTTATCGCAATAAGCCACCTTTCGCAAATTGCAGCAATGGCTGACAATAATTTGCTTATTTATAAGTATGAACTTGACGGAAAAACGATTTCTGACGTTAAAAACTTAGACGAAACGCAAAAAATTGATGAAATAGTTCGCTTAGTCGGTGGAAATAATGACACGATAACAGCAAAAGAACACGCGCTTTCGCTAATAAATAAGTCAAAAGACATAAAAAACAATATTTAATTATTCAAAAGAAACCAATTTTGGTTTCTTTTTTATTTTAGATAAATAATTTTTAATATTTTACTCAAAATATCTTTGATGAAAAAGTTTACAAGAGCGCTTTTATTAGCGTCACTATTATTTTTAATAATATTTTCGCAATCAAATTACTTAACTGCATACGCAAATCAAAATTATTTATATCTATCGGGCGAAGTATGTGGTTTTGATATAATTACGGAAGGCGTTACCGTTATCGGATTAAACGACGTCGTCACCAAAGAAAAAACTTATTCGCCTGCAAAAGATGCTGGTATAAAAAAAGGAGACGTTTTAACTAAAATAAACAATATTAAAATATCTTCTGAAACAAATATTTCAAGTTTACTTGACGGAAACGTAGTAGTAATTGAAGGAAAAAGAAATTCAAATACCGTTAACTTTATTTTTTACCCAGCACTTGATATAAACGGTGATTATAGGCTTGGATTATTTTTAAAAAATGATATAACGGGGCTTGGCACGATAACTTATTACGACGATTTTGGTAATTTTGGCGCGTTAGGGCACGACGTTTTTTCAAATAATGAAAATCTTACCACCTATGGTGGTATAGCTTGTGATTGCAAGTTAACCTCAATAATAAAACCTCAAGATAAAAAACCGGGTGAACTTCGCGGGTTTTTAAATAGAAACAATAAATATGGCACAATTAAATGCTCTAAAATTACTGGATTATATGGGAAATATGATAATTTAGATAAAAAATCATATAAAAAAATTAAAATCGCATCCGATAATGAAGTTAAAATAGGTTCAGCATACGCTTACACTAATGTTAGTGGAGAGTCAAAATATTATAAAATTTCAATAATAAAAGTGGATGCAAATCAAAATATAAAAAATTTAGTTATAAAAATAGAAGATGAAGAATTGTTAAATTTAACAGGTGGAATAGTTCAAGGAATGAGTGGCACACCGATTATACAAAATGAAAAAATAATCGGCGCTATAACTCACGTATTTATAAATGACTCAACACGTGGCTATGGAATATTAATTTCAAATATGTTAGAAAATAACTAATTATTTTAAATATTATTATGACAAACATAATGGGGAGAATTATGAAAAAAATATTATTATCAATCATTTTATTATTGTTATTAGTTTCAGCGTTTAACAATAATTATACAATCGCTTTTGCTGACCAAGATTTAAGTTTTAAAAGCAAATCATATTGCTTAATGGATGCAAATAGTGGCGAAATCATACTAAAGGGCAACGAAAATAAGCGTTTACCAATAGCAAGTATGTGTAAAATTATGACTATGCTTATTTGTTTTGATGCAATTAATAATGGTGATTTATCGTTAGATACTGACGTTACCGTATCAAAAACTGCCTCAAGTATGGGTGGTTCACAAGTTTTTTTAGAAGAAAACGGCGTATATAAAGCAAGTGAACTTATTAAAAGTATCGCAATAGCATCAGCAAACGATTCTTGCGTTGCAATGGCTGAACAAATATGTGGCTCGGAAAACTTGTTTGTTGAAAAAATGAACGCAAAAGTTAAAGAATTAGGTTTAGAAAATACAAATTTCGTTAACGCAACAGGTTTACCTAAAGAAGGACAATACAGTTCAGCGCTTGACGTGGCAACAATGTTTAAAGAATTAATAAAAAATAAGGATTATTTTAAGTTTTCAACGATTTGGATGGACAAAATTGCTCACCCACAAGGTAGAATAACGGAAATTTCTAATACGAATAAACTAATTAAATTCTATC
>JAGCMG010000051.1 GCA_017646555.1 Clostridia bacterium
AAAATTACTTTAATTACCGCAATTTGCGCTCTTATAATCGGCGTAGTTATCGGCACGATAATAGCCTTCGTTCAAATTATAAAAAGTAATAATATCGGCATACGTGCATTAAAAGCCGTGTTCAACGTGTACGTTGCTTTTTTTAGGGGAACGCCTATCGTCGTTCAATTATTGTTCATTTATTTCGTAGTATTTCCGCTTATGGGTTTAGGAACTATGATGCCTGAAATAGTCGGCATTATAATATTTGGGCTTAACTCGGGCGCGTACGTTTCAGAAATAATGCGCGGGGGTATTTTATCGGTTGACGTTGGCCAGACTGAAGCGGGTAGAGCGCTCGGTCTTTCCGCCGTTATGACTATGGTTAGAATAGTTTTTCCGCAAGCGATTAAAAACGTTATTCCAACGATTGCTAACGAATTTGTTTCTCTTTTAAAAGAAACCTCGGTTTTAAGTTTTATCGGGGTAGTCGATTTAACGCAAGCATTTAAAGAAATTGCGGGCGCAAATTACGAATATACCGTTCCATATTTGGTCTTGGCATTATCTTATCTCGTTCTCGTTCTTATTGCAACGGGGCTCGTTAAAATTTTAGAAAGGAGATTGAGAGCAAGTGATAAGCGCTAAAAATATTCATAAAAGCTTTGGTAAATTAAAGGTATTAAAAGGCGTTTCTATCGATATCGAAAAGGGCGAAAAGGTCGTAATAATCGGGCCGTCTGGTTCTGGTAAATCTACCTTTTTAAGATGTTTAAACCTTTTAGAAACCCCTACTTTAGGTGAAGTTTATATCGAAAATAACCTTTTTAGTTTTACCGACGCGTATTTGCACGACGATATTTTAAGACTTTCTAACACCTACAAAAAACTTATTAAAAATTTGGGGGACGATAAAATCGTTCTTGATAAAATTAAAGAAGAAAAACTGTTGAAAAAGTTTGAAGGGTTTGCTTTTAATAAAGCGTTAAAACTTTTCTATAAAGAAAACGGCATCAATATTAACAAAGGGCGTTCTCAAATGGGGATGGTGTTCCAACACTTTAACCTTTTTAACAACCTTACCGTTATGCAAAATATGGTGCTTGCGCCCGTTCAGCTTAAAATCAAAACTAAAGACCAAGCCGAAGCCGATGCGATTAGTTTATTAACGCGTATAGGCTTGCTTGATAAAAAAGACGTTTACCCAGCAACGCTTTCGGGTGGTCAAAAACAGCGTATAGCAATTGTTCGTGCGCTTAATATGAACCCTAAAGTTATGCTTTTTGACGAACCTACTTCGGCGCTTGACCCTGAAATGGTTGGCGAAGTTCTATCTCTTATGAAAGAACTTGCTGACGACGGTATGACTATGGTCGTTGTTACGCACGAAATGGGATTTGCTAAAGAAGTTGCTACTAAAATCGTCTTTATGGCTGACGGCGTAATTAAAGAAGAAAATTCGCCTGAAGATTTTTTCAAAAATCCAAAAGACGAAAGATTAAAAGAATTTTTATCAAAGGTTTTATAATCTATGTTGTTATCTCAAGTTGAGTATGAAAAAATGCTTGTTTTTTCAGATGATGAAAAAGAAAAAGTGGTGTATGGTGGCGTGTCTGCAAAAATGCCTGAAACTGCTGACTTTGCGTTTTTATTAGGTGGCCCTGAATACTCTAATGAGTCGCGCGCTAAAACTTGCGCAGACCTTTATAAAGCAGGTAAGGTTAAATATATTATCGCAAGTGGTAAGCCTGAACGCGATTCCGAGTTCGGTAAAAAAGCCGAGTGTGATATCTTGGCTGATTATCTCGTTTCTTTTGGCGTGCCAAAAGAAGTGATAATCCCTGAAAGACAAGCGCTTACCACCGTTGAAAATATGATTTTTTCCTCGGTTGAAATGCAAAGGAAAATTCATCTTTGCGATATAAGAGCGATTACGGTGGTAACAAGTTACGAACACTTAAAGCGTTCAATGGCGCTTGCTAAAGCATTTTTACCTAAATCAATCAAGGTTTACGGTTATCCGTCTACTATTCTTGACGAAACACCGTCTACTTGGCGAAAAAGTGAAATTTTCCGTCATAGCGTTTCTGAAGAAACGCGTTTGCTTTGGTGGCTTGCTTACAATAAAGTTATTGACGATATAGAATTTTAATCAAAAAAATAAAAACGCCCGTCGGGGCGTTTTTTTATTGCTAAAAATTAAAAATGGTTGCATTTAATAATACCGTTATAGGCGAAAATTGACCAAATTAGAAAATATTTTCAAATTTTACCCTAAAACTTTGGGGGATTTGCTTAGATAAGTCGTAAATAACTCTAAGTTTATCAGCAAGTTCTTCGTAGTTTTGATACTGACAAAATTCGACGGCTTCCGATAGCCAAAGTCCGATTTCTTTAATTTCGCTATGTGGTATAAATGCGTGTAAAATGCGTTTTTTGTCTTCCCAGTTTCGTTGAAGTTCTACCGTTTCGTCGGTCGTTGCTATTTCTAATTCGGCTTTTTCTTTTAATGAAAGCGTGGCGATGGAAAATTCTTTAAATTCGTTTAATATATAGGTTTGTTCAAATATTGCGCCACCCGTTAAAATGAGTAATGCGATTATTATCGTTATTATTGATTTTACCATTTTACTTCACCTAAATCAATATTAAAAGTTAGATATTTTTTGTTTTTGCCTTGTAAATAAACCATCCCTTTCCCGTCTACCGTCATTACGCCGACTTTTTGCGTTTTTAACCCGTGGCGCGATAGTATTTCGTTTATTGCGTTTTTATCTTTTTTAATATAAAGAAGATTGTCTTTTTTTATCTTGCCGTCGTCTATAATTAGCATGGCTAAAGAGCGTTCTTTTTGGTCGTAATTGGGTTTAGCAAGCGCTGAAAGTTTACCGTTGGATTCAAAGATTGCAAAGTCTACGTCAGCAAGCGAAAAATACCCCGAAGCACGCATTGCCTCAATTAAATCTTCAACGTCAAGGTTGTTCTTTTTAAGTTCGTTAAAGTCTACGCCGTTTTTATTGATAACGACACTCGGCTTGCCGTTGATTACGCGCTTAAAAAAGTTGCCACATTTTTCTAAAATCGACATTAGTTGGTGCAAAATGAATAGAGCCGTTATTGATACTATTCCGTAAATTAGCGGGATTGATACGTCCGACATTGGTATGCACGCTAAGTCGGCTATTATTAGCGTTATTACAAGTTCAAACGCTTGCATTTCGCCGATTTGCCTTTTGCCCATTAATCGCATTACCACCATTAAAGTAAAAAATATAATAAGCGTGCGTATAAATATTACTATCATATTTTAATTATTACATTTTTTTACTTTTATATACTTGCTTATTATTTAGTTTTTAGGTATAATTAGGCTATGAGTAGAAAACACGCGTAAAGTGATGCAAAACGGGACGTTGTTTGCATACGAAAGGCTTTTCCTGCGGTGTGTTTTCGCGTCCGCAACCTTTCGGGGAATATCTGTGCGGACCGCTTCATAAAGGAGTGGTTTTTTTATGGCTAATTTTCTTGCACAAATTAAACCTTTCGATATTTCGGGGATTTTTTCTAACCTTATATCGCATTGGTATTACTACGCTGTTTTTGCCGTTATAGTTTTGGCGTTGGTTCTATTTTTCGTTTTCAAAAAAGAACCTGACCGTCTTTATCTATCGAGTACGCAAAAAATCGTGTATAGCGCGCTTTTAGCGTCGCTTTGCGCCGTTGCTAATATTTTCGATATAAATATCAGCAACAACTTACAAATATCGTTCGTAGCGACGGTTGGCTTTGTTGCAGGGTATATTCTCGGTGGGGCAAAAGCCTTCACTGCTTGCTTTATCGGTGATTTAGTCGGCGCGCTTATCAATCCACACGGTCCGTATAATCCGATTATCGCTTTAGGCACGGGACTTTGGGGCTTAATACCTGGGATTATTTTTTCTTATTTTAGGGGCAATAAGTACCTTAAACTTACAATTTCATATTTTATTTGCGCTATTTTAATAAGTGGGTTAGTTAATACTTTCGGTATTTTTTTAATTTACGGGTTAGGGAAAAGAACTTTCGTTTATTACTTTGCAACTTACCCGATAAAACTTATCACGGTTGTAGTAAACTTTGCTATTTCTTTAGCGCTTATAAAAGTGCTTTCAATCTTAAAACAATACGTTTTTGGCAGGCGTAGTTACGACTTGAATAAAACAAGCGATAGTGCTACGACTAACGAATAAAAAATATAAAAAATAAAACGACGCATTACGCTATGCGTCGTTTTTGTTTCTTTATAAATAATTTGCTAAAAAACTTTTTATTGATTAAACATTTAAGATTTATTAAATCAAAAGTTTGATGTAGTAAAATATAAACTATCGTTATTATAATTGAAATTAAAAACGACGAAAGAAAACTACCTAAATAAACTAATAGCAAATTTTTAAGCAAAAAGCCTAAAATTATGGTTGGAATTAAAAATAATATGGAAAAGGTAAAAAATTTATAAAAATTTAATTTTATTTTAGTTCGTTTTTTAACGACTTGTAAATTGATAATTAGATTTACTAAATAAACGGCTAAATATCCTACTAAAAGCGCGTAAATTCCTATATATTTTGGCAAAATAAGAATAGATAAAACTAAAAATCCGTTTGATAAAACAAAGGATAGAAAGGTTTTGTTTTCTTCGCCAAGAGAGTTTAAGATGCTTGTTGAAATAGAAGATGAACTCATTAAAATCATTAAAAACGCTGAGTGCGATATGTATTTTCCACCCTCAAAACTATCGAACAAAAACACGCCGAATTCTTCGCCGAAACAAGTAAAGGCAGGCACTAACATACACGATAAAAATGCTGTTAAATTTAATGCGCGATTGATATCTTCATTAAGGCTTTTATTGTCGTTTTTATAAAAACTTTCGGTAATTTTTGGAACTAACACTACTGAAAATGGTCCGATAAGCGACATAGGAATAAAAAGCAAAGGCATTGCCATACCGTAAAAAGCGCCGAAGGCAGAAGTTGCTTCAACTTTTCCCATGCCACTATCAATTAGTCGCAGAGGTAATAAAATTGATACTAACGAGCCGACGAGCGAGCCTGCCGTTCGCATAGCCGTTATAGGTAGGCTTGATAGAATTAACGGTTTTAGTTGATGGCGTGGATTTTTTATTTTGCCACCACGATAGATAAAAAGTAGCGTTCCTAAAATAAAGGAAACGGCATAGGAAATAACGACGGCTATTATTGCTTTTTCCGTGCCTATATAAACGCTTGTTGAAAGGCTTACTAAAATTACGCCGACGACTATCATAACCGTTTCTTCTATAAGTTCTATCGCGGCGTAGGGTAGAAAGTCTTGCGTGCCCCAAAACACACCTCGTAGCACCGAATAAACGGCGTTTATCGTGAGTGCTGGCAGTAAAACGGTGAATAGCGTTATGCACCGTTCGTCAGCAAAAGCCAAACTTAATAGGTTAGGAAAGGCAAATATAATTAGCGTTATCGGAACGGCTATAATTAGCGTTATAAAAAAGCCTGCCGTTATTACGCTACTTTCTTTTTTTCTTTGGCCTAAAGAGCGATATTTTGTGATTAGTCTTGAAACGGTAACTGGTATTCCACTTGATGAAATAGTTAAAAGCGCGGCAAAAACCGATAGCGTTATTTGATATAAACCAACGCCTTCGCTACCGATTGTGCGCGATAAAAATATTCGATATAAAAAGCCTAAAAATTTTTCTGCTAAAGAAAATAAAGTTATGATAAACGCTGTTTTGTATAATTTTTCCATAGTATTATTTTATTAGTGGTTTGCATAATATATTCCGTAGGGGGAAGAAATGGAATTTTTTTATCGCGTTAAAAAAGGTGATGACATTAGATTGATTAGTGAAAAATTTACTGTTAGTCCGTTTACTGTTATTAAGTTAAACTCGCTAAAAGAAGAACTTTACGAAGGGCAGGTTATTATAATTAAAAAAAATGAAAATACTTATACGGTTAAGGTCGGCGAAACGCTTGAGATGATATTAAATAAGTTTAATTTATCGCGTGAAGAATTTATCGAAAAGAACGGGGTTAACTTCGTTTATCCTGATTTAGTGATAAATATTTAAGATTAAAAAAAAGACGGCAAAAAAGCCGTCTTTTTTAATTAGTGGTTAATTTTCGCTATACCGTTATAGGTTAAAATGGTATAACGCTGTCGTTTTTATAGGTTGTAAAGCGAATTGTTAAGCCGTTAGTTTCAACAGGGTCAGACGAATAGATGCAAGACCAGTTTTTAAGTTCGTCTAAGTTTTCATAAAAAACTTCAGCCCCACCGTCAGCGTCAACTTTAGTTACTAAAACTTCGTCACAATATGGAAGCATTGTGCGATAAAACATAGCCCCACCGATAACGAAAATATCGTCTTTATTGTATTTAGAAAGTTCTTTAGAAAGTTCTTCTAACGAGTAAACGATAGTGCAATCGTCCCTAACTACGCCTTGTGGTGCTAATACTATGCTGGTGCGGTTTTTAAGTGGTTTGCTACCTGGGAAAGATAACAAGGTGTTATAACCCATACAACACACTTTGTTAAGCGTGGTTTTTCTAAAAAACGCCATATCTTCAGGAAGTGAGAATAATAAGTCGTTCTTTTTGCCGATACCCCATTTTTTGTCAACTGCAACTATTGCTTTCATTATATTGCCACCTCGATTTTATCTTCTAATTTCGTGTATTCGTAACCTTCTAACTTAAAGTCGTCAACGGTGAAGTCATAAAAGTTTTTAATATCTTTATTCATTGAAAACTTAGGCGCTGGGAAGGTTGGGTTTTTAAGGATTTTTTCAACGATAGGAATATGTCTATCGTAAATGTGAGCGTCGGCGATTACGTGGACAAGTTCACCAACTTTTAAGTTTGATACTTGCGCAAACATATGTAATAACACGGCGTATTGAACTACGTTCCAGTTGTTTGCCGTTAAAACGTCGTTACTGCGTTGGTTTAATATACCGTTTAAAGTGTCGCCCGTTACGTTAAAAGTCATTGAATACGCGCAAGGGTATAAGTTCATTTCGTTTAAATCTTGATGAACGTAAATGTTAGTCATAATTCTACGTGATTGTGGATTATGCTTTAAGTCGTATAAAACCCTATCGACTTGGTCCATTTCACCCTCTTTATATTTATGTTTAACGCCAAGTTGGTAGCCGTACGCTTTACCGATAGACCCCGTTTCGTCTGCCCAAGAATCCCAAATATGACTGTTTAAATCATTGACGTTATTGGACTTTTTTTGCCAAATCCATAAAATTTCGTCGATAGCCGACTTAAACGCCGTGCGTCTTAAACTTATGATAGGGAATTCTTCCTGCAAGTTGTATCTATTAACTATACAAAACTTTTTAGTGGTGTGTGCAGGCGTGCCGTCTTCCCAATGTGGTCTAACCGGTAGGTCTTTATCAGAAAAACCCTCGTCAATTATTTGTCTACAAGTATTTATAAAAATTTCGTCTGCTTTACTCATATTTTACCTTTTTATGCTTAAAAAGCGTCTTTCGTTTGTTTTTTCCAGCGATTGTTGATAAATTTTAACCGAATATTTTCGGGTACTATTTTCATAAAAACAAATAAAAATTTATTCCAAAACCCTGGGATTAGTATTTTTTTATTGCGTTTTACGGCTTTAAGTGATTTTTCGGCAACGAATTCCGGTTGTTTTGCCGAAAGTTTTCCCCAAAGACCTTGACCTAATATGTCTTTTTTAATATCGTCTCTCGTATATACGCCACCCGGTAAAACGGTCGTTACGTTAACTTTCCCTTTAAGTTCAACGCGTAGCGCTTTGAAAAATTGCGTTAGGCAGGCTTTCGTCGCGCTATAAATTTGAAATTGTGGCATAGCCGATACGCCCGACATACTGCTGATTGTAATAATTTCAGGTTTTTTGCCCGTTAGCCTATCTAAAAACGCGCGTGTTATTGAAAAAACAGCCTCGGTATTTACGCGAGTTTGAAAAACTATCTTTTCTTCCGTATACGATAAAAAATCTTTTTGAGTATCAACGCCTGCTACGTTTATTAAGCGATTAAATTTTATATTTTTTTCGTCGATAAACGAATATAGCGCTTTTCGGCTGTCTTGATTATCTAAGTTGCACGGACAAAACTTAATATCAATTTCTGGGTTTAGTTCAAGTAGCATTAGGGAAAGATTTAAAAGTTTTTCATAACTTCTACCCGTTAAAAATAGGTTTTGGCTATCTTTAGCGCATAAATAAGCAAACGCTTTACCTATTCCACCCGTTGCACCCGTGATTAAAGTGTAAGCGCTCATTTAGTAGTAAGAACTTGGCATTTAATACCGTTTATCATACCAAGTTTGCCCGAAAGCGCGCTAATTATTTCTTTCGGTGCGTCTAAAATTACGTTTATTACCGAAAGGTCCCTTTCACGATAGGGAATACCCATACGCCCGACGATATATTCGCCTGCTGTGTGCAAAAGCGCGTTCACTTTTTCAACTGAATCGTAATTTTTTACGATTACGGTTATTACTGCTAAAGTTTTTTCCATAAGTTTTTCCGTCCTTACTGTTATATTATCACATTTTATCAATTTTTTCAATTATTATAGCAATTTTAATAAATAAAGTTATCTTTATTTATCGTTAGACGAAGTTTTTCTATGGCTTTCTTTTCTATTCTTGATACGTACGAGCGTGAAATTTTAAGTTTTTTAGCGACTTCCCTTTGCGCGTAGCACTCGCCGTTGCCTATACCAAAGCGTAAAGATATGATTAAAAATTCGCGCTCCGTTAAGGTTTCGCGCATTTTTTTAATGAGCGCCGTTTGAAGTATTTTATCGTTGGCGTTTTTAAAAACGCTGTCTTCTTCTTCGGTTAATAGGTCTATTATTTGCAAAGAATTGCCGTCTTTATCAGTCCCTAAATCATCCCAAAGTGACACCGTATTTTTATGCTTTTTGTTTGCGCGAAGTAACATTAAAATTTCATTTTCAATGCACCGAGCGGCAAAAGTAGCAAACGCCGTGCCTTTATCGGCTTTATAGGTGTTGACTGCTTTATATAGCCCTAAACTTCCAACCGAAATTAAATCGTCCGTTTCGTCTGCGCCTTTGTATTTTTTTACTACGTGCGCAACTAATCGCATATTGCGTTCCATTAATATCTCTTTTGCGTTTTTATCGCCTTGTTCGGCAAGTTCAAGGTAGTGCGTTTCTTCTTCTTTAGTAAGTGGCTTTTTAAATGAACCACTCGATAGAATTGAACCCGTAAAGAAAAAGATTTTTCTAAAAAATTCTAAAATTAAAGTAAACATAATTCCCCCCCTAAAAATAAACTAACTCTATTTTACGGCGAATTTTGTCGTAATATGCTATCTGCCTTGATTTTATTTTTTGAAGGTGATATAATAATTAAAAACAAGTAGGGGGAAGTTATGTATAAATATAAAGCCGTAATTTTTGATTTGGACGGAACTTTGCTTGATACTTCTACTGATTTAGCCTCTGCAGTTAACTACGCACTTAATAAAAACGGGTATCAAACCTATACGGTTAAAGAAATAATTTCTTTCGTTGGGAACGGCGTTAAAAACTTAATAAAAAGAGCGCTCAAAAATTGCGAAGATGACAAAATAGTAGGGTGCGTATTAGGGGATTTTAAAGATTATTACGAAAAAAATAACGCAGTTTACACAGCCCCTTATGAAAAAATTACCGATTTATTAAAGAACTTAAAAACTGACGGCGTTATAACGGCAGTATATTCTAATAAGTATGATTCGGCAGTAAAAAAACTTGCTAATAAATATTTTCCTAATTTAATAAATTCAGCGTTTGGCGAAAGGGACGGCTATAATAAAAAGCCTGATGCAACGCAACTTTTAGAGTTTATGGTTAGTAACGGATTAGATAAAAAAGACTGCGTTTATATAGGCGATTCCGAAGTTGATATTTTAACGGCTAAAAACGCTGGCGTTAACTGTATTTCAGTTTGTTGGGGGTTTAAGGGAAAAGAGTTTTTAGTTAAAAACGGCGCTAAAATTTTAGCAAGCACGATAGAAGAATTGGACGAATTATTAAAATAAAAATTAAAAGGCTAACGAAAATTTCGTTAGCCTTTTTTTGTATAGTTTTTTAAATAAATATCATCGTTATTAGTGGTATGGTTGCGATTGATAATATGTGCGAAATAAGAGCCATACCTGCTGGAACTGAAGTATCTTTTCCATAGGCTGCTGGGATTACTATGGTATTTAACCCCAAAGGCATTGCCAAGGTAAAGATAAAGCATTTAAAGATTACGTCGTTAACAGGGGTTACGTATCTATTGATAAGCCATACGATACCACCAAAAACAATAGGGTAAGCGATAAGTCTTAAAAGCGTTACGGCATAAATACTAATATCGGTTAAAATCTTTTTAACGTCTACCGTTGCAAAGGTAATACCTGCAAGCATCATTGCTATTGGTGACATACAATCGCCACAAACTTTTATTACTTGCGTTACGAATATGCCTTCACCACCGTTTAGTGAAAGTAAAATTTTGCCAAGCCCTGTTATGCCGATAATCGCGCCGATTAAAAGTGCTATAAACATAGGGTTTAAGAAAGATTTTAACGAAGATAAAATTCTATCTTTTCTTGTTTCTTTCGGTGCGTTTTCGTCCTTTTCGATAAGTAAATCAGGTACGCCCCAAATATAAATAAGCGTCCATAATGGCAAGGTGAATATTACGTATTGATTATAAATTGCAGGCGCTAACGCTAAAACTACGGCGTTTCCCATAAACCCGAAGTTTGAAAACGATAAGCCGTAAGTATAAATTCTACGAATAAAACCGTCTTTTGATGCAAGTTTTGCCGAAATAATTGCAACAGGTATAATAATGAGTTCTGCTACAAGAGAGAAAATCAAAAGTTGCCAAGATTGCGAAAGCGTGTCAGTATTAAAGTTTTTCAAGAAAGTATACAAAACCAACGCTGGTAAAAAGACGTTGTTTTCAAGTTTTGAAAGCGTTTTCGACGCGTCTTTTGATACGATACCTAATTTAGCAACGATAAAGCCGATTAGCATATACGCGCCTAAAACACCCATTTGATTAAGTGTTGAAAGAAATAAGGTCATTTTCACTCCTTAAAAAATAGGCGTGCCGTCCCAGTCTGGTTCAGCAGGAAGTCCTAGAATTTTAGCAATAGTCGGTGCGATATTAAGTAAAGAAATAGGTTTATCTATAACTTTGCCTTTTTCAAAATCTTCGCCGTAGAAGAATAACGGAATAGTCATATCTTCTGGTGCGTCAGAGCCGTGCGACCTATCGTGTCCACCGTGGTCTGCCATTATGATTACTGAATATTCGTCGCCGAATTTTTCTATCATACGCTTAACGTTATCTATTGCGATAGAAATTCTTCTTAAATATTCGTCGCTCATCCAACCGTTGTCGTGTCCACCTTTTTCGTCCGTTTCAACCATATATAAAAAAGCGAAATCAGGCTTAACTTCCGTTAAAAGTTTTTCACATTCATCAGTTAAAACGGTGTCACAACTTTCTTTAGTGTATGCGTTTATGTAGGTTGCAAATTTTAACGCGCCTGGTGGGCAAATATCACGCAAAGGTTCCCAGCCGTAAAAGAAAGCACAAGTGCCACCAAATTCGTTTACCTTTTCAAATATACCTTTAATAGGACGAACTTGTGGTACGTAGGTGTTAGTTAAAATGCCGTGTCTTTGTGGTGAAACTGAGTGCGTCATTGAAAAATGACACGGGAAAGTTACCGACGGAAATACTGACGATGCGCTATATGTGTAACTACAAATTTTTTCAAGTTCACTTAAGTATGGGTTGCCACAGGCTTTAAGCCCGTCAGGACGCATACCGTCTATTGAAATTAATAATACTTTTTTCATTTTTATCGTCCTTTCATTATATGTGATTAAAGAAGTGGAATAGTGGCTAAATATACTACGTCAGGACGGTTTTTTGAATCGCCTTCCGCTAAAACGAAGGCTTTTTTCGTTATTATACCACCTGCTTTATTAACTAAATCTTCAAGTCCTTTAAGTGATGCTCCCGTTGATAAAACGTCATCAACGATACCAACTTTTTTGCCTTTAATTAAGTCTACGTCGTGCTTTGAAAGATATAATTTTTGTTCTTTGCCTGTCGTGATTGAAGACTCTATATCAATTGAAATTCCGTCTTGCATATAGAGTTTTTTCGATTTACGCGCTACAGCGTAGTACGGCATTTTAAGTTCACGCGCTACTACGTGGGTTAATTGTAAACCCTTTGATTCAGCCGTGATAAGGACTTCACACTCGGTTAAAAGTTTACTAAGTTCTTTGCCACAATGTTCGGTTAAAACGGTGTCGCCGTGAAGGTTGAAAAACGCTATCGATATACCCGACGGTAGTTGTAAGATAGGTAAATTAGCGATTTTGCCACAAATATCTACTGGGAAAAATTTTTCGCTCATACTTTACTTCCTTTATATAATTTTTTAATAATTTTAGCACAGTGATAAATAAATTGCAATACATATTATAAAATAAATTAGCATATTTTTAATAAGACGATAAAGGAGTGAATGATGTCTTATTACGATAAAAATAAACAATACGCGTTAGATACGCTATCTTCTAACACTGGCCTTAACGATAACGAAGTAAGTTTAAGCCGTGTTAAGTTTGGCGAAAACATAATTAAAAAGGAAAAGAAAAAATCGTTTTTAAAGCGTTTAGTCGAAGCGCTTTTTCAACCTATGGTGCTGATTTTATTGATTTCCGTTTGCATCACGCTTGGACTTAATATCGGCGAATTTATTCGCACGGGACAAGCAGATTTTATGGAGGCAATCGGTATTATTTTTGCCGTCGTTTTATCAACGGGGGTTACCTTGATTATGGAAGGCAATTCGCAAAAAGCGTTTGAAAGCCTATCGCGTAGTAAAAATTTGACTGCAAAAGTTATGCGTAACGGCAAAATAATTTTAATTAAAGAAAGCGAACTTGTCGTCGGCGATATTTGTTTTTTAAGCCCTGGCGATAAAATTTTGGCTGACGGTAGGCTTATTAGCGACGAAAGTTTGTTCGTTGACGAATCGGCTTTAACGGGGGAGAGCGTTGCCGTAAGAAAGAACAGCGAAAAGGTTTTAGATATAAACACTTGTTTAGCCGATAGGGTGAACTCGGTTTACTCAGGGACTTTCGTTACGGGTGGCTTTGCTAAGTTCGTCGTGACGGCTGTTGGCGAAAACACGGAGTTAGGTAAAATTGCAGGGGAAATTGAAAAGAAAAAAGAAATTTTAACCCCTCTTGAAGAAAAACTTTCTTCACTTTCAAAGACCATAACTTTAATAGGTACAGTTATATCGGTGGGCGTTTTTTTAATATCAATGGTTAAACTTTTAGTCACTAAGAATTTTAACTTTAATTCAGTGCAAAATTCTTTCGTGTCGGCTATAGTTTTAATCGTCGCTTGCGTTCCTGAAGGCTTACCGACTATAGTTGCCGTTTCGCTTGCTCTTAATATGACTAAACTTGCTAAACAAAACGCGCTTATTAAAAAATTAGTCGCTACAGAAACGACGGGGGCTGTTAGCGTGATTTGCACCGATAAAACGGGGACTTTAACGGAAAATAAAATGCGCGTCGTTAAAATTTGTACCGACCGTATGTGTGAAATTCCTGAAAAATTTAGACTTGAAGTATTATATGAAAACTTTTGCATAAACTCTACGGCTGAGTTAAAATTCGATAACTTAAATAACCCCGAATTTATCGGCTCTGCAACCGAAGGCGCTTTGCTTTTAGCGTATAAAAATGCGACGGGTGGTCAATATTCACACATACGTTCTATGGCGAAAGTGGTACGCGTTACACCTTTTTCAAGCGAAAATAAGGTTATGGAGACGGTTGTTGAAAAATCTGATTTTTACCGTAAATTTGTAAAAGGTGCGCCAGAAAAAGTTATAAATCAATGTGATTTAACGGAAAAAGAAGTAGATAGTATTTGTAAAAAAATCGCTAAAAGTTCTATGTCTGGTGGTAGGGTTTTATGCTTTGCTCACGCTGATTCTATCAGTGGTGATTTTGACGATACTAAACTTGTTTTTGATGCGTTCGTGGTCATTTCAGACAAGTTAAAAAAGCAAGTAGTTTCTGCTGTTAAAAGTGCGAAAAAAGCCGGTATTTCCGTCGTTATGCTAACGGGCGATAATCTTAATACTGCTATTGCGATAGCAAAAGAGGCTGGGATTTTAGAGGGCGAAAGACTTGCCGTCAACGCTGAATATATCGATAAATTAACCGATACTGAACTTAGCGAAAAAATTAAAAACATAGCAGTTATTGCGCGTAGCGCGCCTATTACCAAACTTCGCGTTGTTAAGGCGCTTAAATCGTTGGGCGAAGTAGTTGCCGTAACCGGCGACGGCGTGAACGATGCGCCTGCTATTAAACAGGCAGACGTTGGTATTTCAATGGGAATAACCGGCTCTGAAATTACTAAAGAAGCCTCCGATATAGTCTTACTTGACGATGGATTTGATACGATAATTAAAGCCGTGGCGTTTGGTAGAACGGTGTATTCGAACTTGAAAAAGTTTATATTTTTTCAACTTTCCGTCAATGCGTCGGCGCTTATTTTTACGGTAATAGCAGTTTTATTTGGATTTCAAACGCCGTTTTCTACCTTGCAATTACTATGGATAAATTTGATTATGGACGGACCACCTGCTTTAACTTTGGGATTAGAAAAACCTGATAGTTTAGTCTTAGAAAGGCCACCCGTTAAAAGAAGTTCGCCGTTAGTTGATAAATTTAATTTAATTAAAATTTTATTGACTGGCGCATTTATTTCAAGTGTGTGTTTACTTCAATACGCGTTTAACTTTTTATGCGTTGATAAAAGTGAAGTTTTAGCGTCGGTGTTTACTCTTTTTGTTTCCTTTCAACTATTTAACGCGTTCAACGCGCGTAGCGTGGGGAAGAAAAGTGTGTTTAGTGGACTTAAAGATAATAAAATTATGCCGATTACTTTCGGCGCGACTTTTTTGTTGCACTTAATTATCGTTACAGTTTTTCCATCGGTTTTTAAGATAAACGCGCTATCTTTAGTTTCAGTTATTAAAACGGTTTTACTTGCTTTTAGCATAATCGTTTTATTTAGCGTGATTAAGTTATTAAAAAATATTAATAAAAAAAGGAATTTGGCATAAAATAAAAGTATGTTAATTACTGTATCTGAACGCGCTGAAAACAGCAAGAATTTAACTTATATTCAAAATAATATAAGCGAACTTTTAAGGCAGTCTTCAGCCGTTTTAAATATATCGACCGACGATAAAAGAGTAACTTTAAATATCGACGTTCCTAATTACTATTATAATTTTGTAAAAAACGAAATAGCAGGGTACGTATGCGACGTTTTAACGATTTTTTACAAATATTCGTATATAAAAAAGCGTATTTTCACAAGTGGTTTATCGACTAAAGATAACGAAATTTTATTAACTGGGATAATTTCTGCCGACTATGAAACGGACAAAAAATACGCGCTAAATTTACTCGGCTTTTTAGATACTATTGCTATCGACGGCGTGTTTAATTTCAAACTTAAAGGCTTAAAAGAAAAGTGGTCGGAAATAATTTCCGTTTTACCACAAAGTTTTTCTAAAGAGCAATTAAAAGAGTTTATTTATTATCTTCAAAAGGATTTGACCGAAAAGGTTTTTATTGAGAATAATAAATTATTTTCAGCAAATTTTAAGGAAACTAACCGTTCGACTTTAATATCTGATGAGTTTGATTTAAGTAAAGAAATTTTACTTGCAAACGCTGGGAAAATAGTTGTTTTAAGTGGATTTGAGAATAGTTGCGATGAATTTTTAAAAATATATTATGGCGATAAAGTAGAGTTTTGCAAGCGAGTTTGATAGTTAATTTCTAATGATTTTAGGTGTTTTTTATGCAAAAAAAGTACGGCGCAAAGTACTTGACAAACTGATTTTTATAGTGTACTATAAATAAGCATTTGGACATAATAAACGCGTCCTTAAGTTCTTTTGGGAATTTAAGGGCGTTCATTTTCACTAAAAGTACACTTACCAAGGAGGATTTTTATGGTTATTACTGTAAAAAACGGGGAAAAATTTGAGTACGAATCGCCACTTACGGCTGGCGAAATTGTTAAAAACATTTCAGAAGGCCTTTATAGAAACACCGTTGCCGTTAAAATTGACGATAAATTATGCGATTTAAGCACGGTCGTTGAAAAAGATTGTTTTCTTTCAGCCGTTACTTTAAAAGATAAAGAAGGGCTTGATATTTATCGTCATACGACTTCGCACGTGTTGGCGCAAGCAATTAAAACTGTTTATCCGACCAGCAAACTTGCTATCGGACCGACTATTGAAAACGGCTTTTATTACGACGTGGAATTCACTACACCTATCGCGTTAGAAGATTTAAGCAAGATTGAAAAGGAAATGAAAGATATTATTAAGGCTGATTTCCCGATTGAACGCTTTACTCTTTCAAGAAACGACGCTATTAATTTAATGAAGAAATTTAAAGAACCTTATAAAGTTCAACTTATCGAAGAACTTCCTGAAGACGCTGAAATTTCTTTGTATAAACAAGGCAGTTTCGTTGACCTTTGCCGTGGGCCACATCTTCCTACGACAGGTAAAATTAAGGCGTTTAAGTTAACCTCGGTAACGGGCGCTTACTGGCGTGGTAATTCGGATAATAAAATGCTCACCAGAATTTACGGTACGGCGTTTGAGAAAAAGTCTGAACTTGAAGAATATCTTCTTTGGCTTGAAGAAATTAAAAAACGCGACCACAATAAATTAGGTAGAGATTTAAGATATTTCACCACCGTTGATTCTATCGGTCAAGGCTTACCGATTCTTTTACCAAAAGGTGCGAAAGTTATTCAAATTTTACAACGCTTTGTTGAAGACGAAGAATATAAGCGTGGTTATCAACTTACTATGACCCCACTTATGGCTAAAAGCGACCTTTATAAAATTTCGGGGCATTGGGACCACTATAAAGACGGTATGTTCGTTATGGGCGACGAAAAAACCGATAAGGAAGTTTTTGCGCTCCGTCCTATGACTTGTCCGTTCCAATTCCAAGCATACTTAAATAGACCGAAAAGTTATAAAGACTTGCCTGTTAGACTTGCTGAAACTTCAACGCTTTTTAGAAACGAAGATAGTGGGGAAATGCACGGGCTTATTAGAGTTAGACAATTCACTATTTCTGAAGGTCATATCGCTTGCCGTCCAGACCAACTTAAATCAGAATTTAAGGAATGTTTCGATTTAGCAGTATTTATGCTTAAAGCAGTCGGATTAGAAGGGGACGTTACCTACCGTTTCTCTAAAAATGACCCTAAAAACACGGCTAAATATATAGGCTCTGTTAAAGAATGGGATGAAGTTCAAAACGCCATGAAGGAAATTTTAGACGACCTTGGCGTTGAATATACTTCGGCTGATGGGGAAGCGGCGTTCTACGGGCCTAAACTTGATATTCAAATTAAAAACATACACGGCAAGGAAGACACTTTAATTACTATTCAAATTGACTTCCAACTTGCTAAACGCTTTAATATGGTGTACACCGATACCGACGGCGAAAAGAAATACCCGTACGTGTTACACAGAACGAGTATCGGTTGCTATCAAAGAACTTTAGCGCTTTTAATTGAAAAATACGCAGGCGCTTTACCACTTTGGCTTTCGCCTATTCAAGTTAGACTTTTATCAGTTACCGAAAGAACGGAAGATTACGTTAACGAGGTTGCTAAAATCTTAATGGATGCTGGTATTAGAGTTGAAACCGATACCAGAAATGAAAAAATCGGCTACAAAATTAGAGAAGCGCAACTTGAAAAGACACCTTATATGTTAATTCTTGGCGACAAGGAAGCGGAAGAAAAAACCGTTGCAGTTAGAAAGCGTGGTGAGGGCGACCTTGGCACTATGAGTATTGATGAATTCGTTTCTAAAATTTTACTTTCAGTTGCTAAAAGGGAATTAAATTAATTTAATAAAAACCTTAATTAAGGCGGTTTTTTACCGCCTTTTTTAGTTTAAAATTTTTCCACGCTGAATATAATAATCTATGAAGATTTTAAAAATTATAGCAACTATTATATCTCTTTTAATCGTCGTATTTTCGTCCGTTTACGGCAATTATAAAATCGGCGAAAGTGAATATCTAAATTCCGAAAAAAATAAAACGGTTATAACGCTTTGGCAGGTTGACGCTTTTGAAGGGGGAACGGGAAGTCGTCGTTCTTTTTTAATGAAAGTTGCGCGAATTTTTGAAAAAAGTAACCCGAATATTTTAGTAAGCGTTGCCATTAGAACACCAGAAGGTGCTATCACCGATATTAAAAACGGGCAAAAACCAGATATGATTTCATTTTCTTCAGGTATGGATTTGGATGGTTTTAAAGAACTTGATAATATATCGAAAACTTTTTCAGCAGGTAAAGTAGGTGGCGTTCAGTACGCTATTCCGTGGGCGAAAAGTGGGTATTTTTTAATACTTAAAGACGGCGCTAACGAAAGCGATTTAACAATAGACGATATCGTCGTTTCAGAGGGCGATTACACTTTGGCGCGCCTTGCTATATATTCTTCGGGATTTGATTTTTTTTGCGCGCAAGTAAAA